>JANLXP010000558.1:0-1307 GCA_031365165.1 Alphaproteobacteria bacterium | reverse complement strand
TTGCAGGCACTTGGACAGCGCGCCGACGGACATGAACTAGCGCCTGACGTCGTGGCCCATTTCGGGCGGCTCAGACCGTGGGCGTTGCACTATGCGCTTGAATATTTGAGTTCGTTGAAGAAGCGGTCGTCGCCAGGCGGGCCGGCCGCCTCCGCCGAACATTGGTGGCAAGACAATCTGATTATCCCGGGCTTGTTCCGCGCGTATTTCACGCGGATCGAGAAGCTGGGCGACAAGCCGAAGTTCGGCGCGGCGGCGACGGCCTCGTACGCGTCGGAGACGGGGGAGATCGAAGAGTTTTTGAAGAGCCTCGATCATCCGTTCGCCACGGCGCTCATCGACGACCTGCGCATGGCGCGCGCGGCGAAGCTCGACCGCAGCTTCCTTGAGGGCTTTGGGCGGTTTTGGTCGGTGTCGGACGATGTGCTGATCGAGCCGGACGAATGGAAGGAGATGCTGACGCTGGCGGAGAATGCGCTGGTGCGCACGCCGGCGCGGTCGTTGATCGTGCGCGGCGAGCCGAAGGTCGGTAAGAGCGCGTTCCTGCAGCTGCTTGGCGACCGTTTGATCAAGAAGGGCTGGACGATCTTCGAGGCCGGCGGTCCGGAGCTTCAGGCGGGCCAAGCCTATATCGGTCAGCTTGAAGAGCGTGTGCGCCGGATGGCGGGCGAAATCACCGCCGACAAGCGCGCGATCTGGTATGTGCCGGACATCTTGCAGATTGCGATTAGCGGCACACACCAAGGGCAGACGGCCAGCATCCTCGATCAGATTCTGCCCGCGGTGAGCGCGGGCCGGCTTCTCATCTTGAGCGAAGCGTCGCCGACGAAGGTGACGCAGCTTGTGCAACTCAGGCCGAACCTCAAGGGCGTCTTCGAGGTCGTGCCCTTGAACCCGATGACCGAGGAGCGCACGGCGAAGTTCGTCGAGACGTTTCTGCAGCGATTGAGCCGCGAGTCGAAGGTCACCTTCGATCCGGCCACCGGCGCGCAGGCGCTGCAGCTGGCGCGGCAGTATCTGGGCACCTCGCAGCTGCCGGGCACTGTGCTCGATCTTTTGAAGCTGACGTTCAACCGCCGTGTCGGCGAAAGCGCCAAGTCGATCTCAGCGCACGACGTGATGGTTACGCTGAGCCAAGGCACCGGCCTTCCGATTGCGATCCTCGACGGTAAGGAGAAGGTCGAACTCGACACCGTGCAAAAGTTCTTTGACGAGCGGGTGATGGGTCAGACGGAGGCCGTAAAGGCGGTCGTCGATCGTATCGCGATGTTGAAGGCGGGGCTGACCGATCACACGAAGCCGATCGG
>JANLXP010000547.1:0-6579 GCA_031365165.1 Alphaproteobacteria bacterium | reverse complement strand
GTCCCCGACGGCGCCCGGCATGCTTGCGGCCGCAACCGGCACCGATACCTGGCTTCTGACCGCGAACTCACTGTGGCAGCAACTCGGCACCGCCCGTTATCCCTGGTACGCCAACACGCGCGTACTCACACCCGAAAAATTCGCGGACTGGCCCACGTTGATGCAACGCCTCGCTTGCGAAATCGAGACCTTCGCGTCACGCTGAGGCGATGAAGGCTGCCGATCTCGAAAAATACCTGCTCGCACTTCCTGGCGCCACGCTCTCCATTCAATGGGGAAGCGATCGCGTGTTCAAAGTCGGCGGCAAGATGTTCGCCGTCACGGGCCCGCGCGAAACCAAACCGACCAGCCTTTCCTTCAAAGCCTCCGACGAGAGCTTTCGCATCCTGACAGAAGTCGAAGGCATCATACCCGCCCCCTACCTCGCCCGCGCGCAGTGGGTCTACCTCGACAAGCTGACGCGCCTCCCCGCAAAAGAACTGAAGGCCTACCTAAGCCGCGCCCACGCCATCGTAGCGTCAGGTCTGTCGAAGAAGCTGCAGAAGCAGCTGGGCATAACGCCCTAAACTTGCGAGCGCCGCGCCAACCCCCTAGGCTCAGCCCAACACCTATTCACCATCACGCAGGACGACCCATGAAGAAGTTCGAAGGCACCAGCAACTACGTCGCGACCGACGACTTGCGCATCGCAGTCAATGCCGCAATCACGCTCGAACGCCCGCTGTTGATCAAAGGCGAACCCGGCACCGGCAAGACCGTGCTCGCGTTCGAGGTCGCCAAAGCGATCGGCGTGCCGATTATCCAGTGGCATATCAAGTCGACGACGAAGGCCCAGCAAGGCCTATACGAATACGACGCGGTCAGCCGCCTCCGCGACAGCCAACTCGGCGATGAACGCGTGAAGGACATCAAGAACTACATCTCGAAGGGCAAACTCTGGGAAGCGTTCACGAACGACGCGCGCCCCGTTCTCCTGATCGACGAAATCGACAAGGCCGATATCGAGTTCCCGAACGACCTGTTGCTCGAACTCGACCGCATGGAATTCTTCGTTTACGAGACCGGCGAAACGATCAAGGCAAAGCAACGCCCGATCGTGATGATCACCTCGAACAACGAAAAAGAATTGCCCGACGCGTTTCTGCGCCGCTGCTTCTTCCACTACATCAAGTTCCCGGACCGCGACACGATGACGAAGATCATCGACGTCCACTACCCGAAGATCATGGACAAACTGGTCGGCGAAGCACTGAACATCTTCTACCAAATCCGCGAAGTCCCAGGCCTGAAGAAGAAGCCGTCGACGAGCGAACTGCTCGACTGGCTGAAGCTCCTGATGGCCGACGACATCACGGCAGAAACCCTGCGCGAACGCGACCCGTCGAAGCTGATCCCGCCGCTGCACGGCGCGCTCCTGAAGAACGAACAAGACGTCCACCTATTCGAGCGGTTGGCATTCCTCGCGAGGAGAGAGCGGAACTAGCCGCTCGTCGACAGCTATGGCCATCTGCCCGGCTTGCGACCGAGAGATGAAAGACGGAGTCTCGTGCATTGAGAATCCGTTTAACTTCATCGAAGACGACGGCAGCATTCGAATCTACACGCAGGTTCGCTACGGAGAGGAGGAGGACGACTGGGGCGCACACTCAGGCCGCCTTTGTCACGATTGTTGTTGTCGACCCGGAGACCTGCATCATATTGGGTGCGATGTAGAGCGCTGTCCGCGCTGCGGCGGACAAGCCATCGGTTGCGATTGTTTCTCGGGGGATTCTACCGAAGAGAGAGACGCGCGGACGCTGTTTTTCTACCACAAGGAAGCCACAGCGTACGCGAACCGATCCGATAGAATCGGTTCCTCCAAACAGCTTGGCCCTTTCATGAGCCAGTTATCGAAAGGGTCAGACGTACTGGATCTCGGATGCGGCGCCGGACGCGACACGAAAGCGTTGCTGGACGCAGGCTTCAGGGTCACAGCACTCGATGCGAGCATTGAGATGACAAATGAAGCCGAGAAGCGAACTGGCATTAGTGTTCGCTTGCAGGAGTTCGGGGATTTGGACGACGTCGCCGCGTTCGATGGTATTTGGGCCAACGCATCCCTTCTTCATGTGCCGCGTGCGGGGTTGGCAAGTGTTTTCGATCGCGTTTGTCGCGCGTTAAAACCCGGCGGTTTGCTCTATGCAAGCTTCAAATCAGGCGGCACTGAAGGTCGCGACACGCTCGGACGCTACTACAACTATCTGAACGCGGATGAAGTGACGGCATTGCTGAACGCCGCCGGCACATGGTCGTCGCTCGACCTCAAGGAAGGCCGCGGCGCTGGTTACGACGGTGCGGAATCAGGCTGGGTCATCGTCTTTGCGCGCAAATCCGGTGATGGCGCAGGGCAACCGTCGGCGTTAGACTAAATCCAACTCGATATTCGGTGCATCCATGTTCCTGAACTTCTTCCACGATCTGCGCCAAGCCAAGATCCCGGTGACCTTGAAGGAATACCTCGCCCTGATAGAGGGCTTGGACAAACAGGTTATCGATATGAAGGTCGACGAGTTCTACTACTTGTCGCGCGCGGCGCTGGTGAAGGACGAGCGCAACCTCGACAAGTTCGACCGTGTGTTCGCGCACGCGTTCAAGGGCCTCGAAAATCTCGATCCGACCGACCTCGCGCAAATCCCGGAAGACTGGCTGAAAGCCCTCACCGAAAAATTCCTCACCGAGGAAGAGAAGAAACAAATCGAAGCGCTTGGTGGCTGGGAAAAGTTGATGGAGGAGCTGAAGAAGCGCCTCGAAGAACAAAAGAAGCGCCACGAAGGCGGCAACAAAATGATCGGCACCGGCGGCACTTCGCCGTTCGGCGCCTACGGCTACAATCCCGAAGGCATTCGGATGGGCCAAGACAAAAGCCGCCACGGCAAGGCGGTGAAGGTCTGGGACAAGCGCGAATACAAGAACCTGGACGACAGCGTGGAACTCGGCACGCGCAATATCAAGATCGCGCTACGCCGCCTGCGCAAATGGGCCCGCGAAGGCGCACTCACCGAACTCGACCTGCCCGAGACGATCCGCACGACCGCCCACCAAGGCTATCTCGACCTCGTCATGCGGGCCGAGCGCCACAACAAAGTGAAAGTGCTGATCTTCTTCGACATCGGCGGCTCGATGGACGCGCATATCAAACTCTGCGAGGAGCTGTTCTCCGCCGCGCGCACTGAATTCAAGCACATGGACTTCTTCTACTTCCACAATTGCGTGTACGAGAATTTGTGGAAGGACAATCGCCGCCGCCACAACGAAAAGACGCCGACCTGGGACGTGCTGCACAAATACCCGCACGACTATAAGGTCGTGATCGTGGGCGACGCGACGATGAGCCCGTACGAGATCACCTACCCCGGCGGCAGCGTCGAACATTGGAACGAAGAGCCCGGCGCCGTCTGGCTCGAGCGCATGACCCGCATCTACGAGCACGTGATCTGGCTGAACCCGGTGCCCGAGCGTCATTGGGAATACACGCCCTCGATCCAAATCATGAAACAGATCGTGAGCGACCGCATGTACCCGCTCACCCTCGAAGGCCTCGACAAGGCCATGCGTGAGCTGAATCGCTAACGTCTACGCGGTCACAAACTCCGCCCTCGGACGGATCAGCGTACCCGTCCCTCGCTGCTCGAACGCATGCGCGATCCAACCGACGGATCTACCCATAGCGAAGAGTGCAAGCGCGGCACCACGCGGTAGGTCGAACCCGCGCTCAAGCGCCAGCAAGCCGAAGTCGACATTGGGCTCCATACTCGCCATTGATCGCGCAGACTTCATCGTCGCGGCCATCGTGGGATCGAGTTTGACCGCGGAGACCATTTCCGCGCCGCGCGGATCGGCGTCGCGATAGATGGAATTGCCGAAGCCCGGAACGGTCTCGCCGCGCTCAAGCCGTGCCGCTAAAATCGCGGCGGCATCGCCACACGCGTCGATCTCCGCCAGCATCGTGCGCAGCCGCTCGGTCGCGCCGCCGTGCTTGGGCCCGCTCATCGCTGCAAGCCCCGCGACCACGCAATTCGTCAAACTCGCACCCGTCGACGCCACGACCCTCACGGCAAACGTAGACGCGTTCAACTCGTGATCGGCGAGCAAAACGAGCGCGCGCCGGATCAAGTCCGCGGCCCGCGGTCGCCGCCACGCAGCGGCGATCGCGTGATGAACCGGCCCCTTGTAAGCGCGCTCGATACCCGCGATCGCGGCGACCAACCCGGTAACGAGCCACGCTGCTTCCTCAACGTCGCTTAGGATTGCGGCGTCCGGTTGCGGCATGAGCGAAAGCAAGAGGCTCGCTCGGCTGGTGGCACTGGCCGTCGCAGATGTGCGGGCGGCTGCCGTCCAACCATCGATCTCGCGCGGATCGAAACGCAAACGGGCGAACGGATCGGCGCTCCGTGTGTTCCAAAGCAAGCGCGCTGCATCTTCCAACGTCGCCGTGCGTGAGAACTCGACCGCCTCCCGATCGCGATAAAAGCAGCGATCGTCCTCGAAATGCGTGATGGCCGATTTGAGCACCGGCAAGCCGTAGTCGAGCGCGGTCGCCGCCGCAGTACGCGGACGGCGCATGCGCGCGCGGCGATCGATCAAGGCCATGATGTCCGAGGCAGCGTAGAGACGTGCCTTCGCCACATTCGGATGCGGCAACGAACGAATAAGGCCGCGGCTGACATAGACGTACAATGTCCCGCGGGTGATACTCAGGGCACGCATTGCTGCCGCCGAATCCAGTAGCGCCTCACGCCGGGCATGGCGCAAACGGCCAGTCTTTCGAGTTCTCATGTTAACATGTTGATATAAGATTGACCTGGCCCGCGCCAGGTTCTCATGCTCGCGCACTTCGAGAACCCCACCGATGATCCTTCGCACGCTTTTGCTCACAGCACTCGCCCTCGCCGGCTGGACGGCGCTTGTGGTTGCTGGAACGGTCGAGGGCTGGTGGCGCCAGCCGCTAGCTCCGTTCGGAGATACATCAGCCTTTCAAACGGCGGCAGTTGCCGAGATCGACACGAAGCACAAGGGTAACGTCGCCTACGCGTTGATGAGCAAGGGAAGCATCGCCGCTTCTTACTTCGTCTCCGCAGGTAAACCCGTCGACGGTGACACTCGCTTCCAAGTCGCCTCGATGAGCAAATGGATCACCGCTTGGGGCGTGATGACGTTGGTCGAGGCGGGGAAACTCGATCTCGACAAGCCGGTATCGCTCTACCTCAAACGCTGGCAGTTGCCGAAGAGCAAGTTCGACAACGACCGTGTAACAGTCCGCCGGTTGCTCAGCCACATGGCCGGTCTGACGGATGGACTTGGCTACGCGGGATTCAAGCCGGGCACGCCGACACAGAGCCTAGAGGCATCGCTCACACGCGCGGCCGATACTTCGCCCGGGCATGACGGCAGAGTGCTGGTTGGCATCGAACCTGGAACGGAGTTCCACTATTCGGGCGGCGGTTACACGCTCCTGCAACTCCTTATCGAAGACGTATCCGGCCAGCCATTCAACGATTACATGCGGGCGGTGGTTCTCAATCCACTCGGCATGACGCGCTCGACATTTGTGCTCGATGAAACCGGCGCATCTGATGTGGCGGAGTTTTTCGACGAACGCGGTGGGCCAGCAACCCACTACCGCTTCACCGCCCTTGCAGCAGCGTCGCTTTACACCACCACAAACGACATGACGCGCTTCATCCAGGCGCATGTCCCAGGTCCGAACGGCGAGCCACCCGGACGCGGAATCCTGAAGCCCAACACGTTAATCGAGATGCGCCGCCCCCATGCATCCGTCTTCGGCGCCGACATCTGGGGTCTGGGCACAATCCTCTACGCGCCAAACAATGCGGGCAGCTTCGTCATCGGCCACGACGGGAACAACGATCCCGCGATCAACACCGCCGCACGCATCGATCCGGCAACCGGCGACGGCATCGTCATCCTCGAGACAGGCAATAAGTTGCTGGCCACCGAACTGGCAGGCGAATGGGTGTTCTGGAAGACCGGTCACGTAGATTTTCTGACCGTGACAATGGAGGCCGGAACACTGGTCAAGACGCTGGCTGCCGGCTGGGCAGCGATCGTTCTAGCGGCAATCGTGCTTGGCTGGCGTCGGCGCCGAGTCTAACTGGCCGCCCCGCCGCCAAACAGGCTGCGGTAGATCAACCCGCCGACCCACAGGATCAGCGTCAGAACGACGACACGGGTGAAGAGCGTCATCAGGGCCAGCGCAATCGCGGTATCGCCAACGAGAATTGCAAAGAGCGCCGATGGCTGGCCGTAACCCAGCGTTTCGTCCGCAGCGCCCATGATGAAGTACTTCATGCTTCCGGCAGCTTGAATAAAGCCCTGCACCCATTCCGGCGTGAACCAGACCATCAGCCCGAGCACGAAGAACGAAAGGAAAAACGAGATGATGCTGCGCCACGTCTGCCAAAGAAAATGACTCAAAGTCATAGTTAACCCCGTATGCGAGCCTTAAGCGCGATGGTCCGCGCCGCCGTGTGCCGAGTCAAGCAGACCGATCCGCACCCCGAACCGTGGGTGTCTCGTGAA
>JANLXP010000520.1:0-1873 GCA_031365165.1 Alphaproteobacteria bacterium | reverse complement strand
GTGTTGAGGCGGGCGAGGAAGGCCAGGTATTGCGGCTCGCTCATCGTCGTTTCGCCGGCGACGTGGAGGACGGGGGCGGCGGGCGGCATGTCGATCGCGACGGTGCGGATCTCGACCGGGATGCCTTGGAACTCCTTCGGTAGCAGGCGGGCGACATCGATCGCGTGGCGCTTGAAGACGTCGATGCCGACGAGCGCGTAGACCGTGTCGTTGAACGCGGGCGAAGCACCGGCGATGCGGCAGGGCGGGTTTGTGGCGCCCTGCACGTCGATCGTGATGACGGATCTGATCGCAGCGACGGCGATCTTCGCGGAGCAGGCGACGTCGGCCGGGTACTCGAGCGGTATGCCGACGCAGACGCGCTTTGCGTAGTGGAAACGCACGTCGTAGTTCAGCGTGCGCGCGCCGGTGAGCTTCGCACCGGCAGATTGGACTTTGACGAGGTGATCGCAGGCCAGGTCGCGGTTCAGTGCGCGGGCGGAGAGTTGCGGGACGTTCGCGAGCACCGTGCTTGCGTTCACGTCGGCGGTGAGTTCGATGCGATAGCGCCCGCCCGGCATTGACGCCCCGCGCCAGCGAACTGTCGACGGGAGTTCGAACACCGCCGCGCCGAACTTCGGATGCGCGGTGAAAGCTTTGACGCCTTCAACCGTTTGTAGTGGCGGCGGCGCGTCAGCGAGTGCCGGAACCGTTGTCATCAACGCAAGCACTGTTGCAAATGCCAGCCGCATCCTGCCGCTCCATCGTTGTGCGGGCAGCGGTAGCAGCGGGTTGAGGCAATTTCAGGGCAGGCACTGGTGGCTCAAGGCTTGCGGGCCAATGCGAGGCCCAGGCCCGCGCCAATCAAGACGCCGCCGGTGATGCGGTTCGTCCAGCGGCCGAGGCGCATGAAGAGGCCGCGCGCTCGGCCCGCAAGGAGCGCCCAACCCGTGTCGACGACAACGGCGGTGACAAAGTACGTGACCGAGAGCAGCGCCAGCTGACTCACGGCGTCGCCCTTCGGATCGACGAACTGCGGCAGGAACGCGCCGAAGAAGAGCAGCGTCTTCGGGTTTGTGAGCGAGACGAGGACGCCGCGCCAATAAATCGCCTGACGCGACTTCGGCCGCAGCGGTGCCGCGGCGAGTTCGGGCGCCGGCGCGCGCCACGCGCTGATACCCAAGTAGACGAGGTAGACGACGCCGAGCCAGCGCAAGACTTCGAACCATTCGGCCATGAGGCTCAGCACGGCGGAGAGGCCTAACGTCACGACCATCAGCTGCGGGACCATTGCGCTCGACGTACCGGCGACCGCGAGCAGTCCGTAACGCGGACCGTAGGTGATGGCGTTCGCGACGATGACGGCGACGTTCGGGCCGGGCATCAACGCGAGCGCCAGGGACGACATAACGAAGGCGAAGTAAAGTTCAAGCGACATCGGCCCTCAGCGAAAAATTGTGCGCCACAGGATTAGGACAACGAACGGTGCTTCGACAAAGCTCGGCACCTTGCGCAGCCAGAAGTCCGTCACAATGAGCCGCTCGAAAGCAGCGAGGTCATAGCCGGTTCTGTTGTGCTGAATTTGTATTGGGACTTGGATGAAGATCGTCGACAACACAGCGACGAGCTCCAGACCGAGAATGACGACCAACGCCCAACGTGGGACGAATGGCGGGGCGACGAACACGAGTGTCGCTGTGACGAGCACGAGCACGCCGAACGGCACGACCAAGAGCGGCCCAATCTTCCAAAGGTGATCGCCTCGCAACTTGATAAAATTCTCGTTCGTCATCATGGCACCCATGTCGCGCCAGAATGGGTAGTTCATGAGCCCTTCGAGATTTGCGGCTCCCCAGACGTAGAAGAAGAGACCGAAGAATATGACAAGAAGGAC
>JANLXP010000482.1:0-3114 GCA_031365165.1 Alphaproteobacteria bacterium | reverse complement strand
TCCTCAAAGACACAGGCCCCAGTTCTGCCATCACGTTGAACGACGCGGAACTCGCGGCACCGTTCAAATTCTAATCCATCTCGAAAAGGCAATGCCGTTCGCTAGCGCAGCGTCGAAACAGGTTTGAGGAAGATGCGATCCTCGCGGCGAATGAATTGTTCGCGGCGGGCGAACGCGAACGCGTCTTTTGCACCGGGGTGAACGGCGAGCTTGGCTTTGTAAGCCTCGTATGCCGCCAGACTCTCGATGGTGTAGAGCCCGTAGGCTGTCGTCAGCGACCCTTCATGTGGCGCGAAATAGCCGATGAGATCGGCACCGCACGCGGGAATCGGCTCGTCCCACATCTTCGCGTAGGCTTCGAACGCCTCGCGTTTGAAGGGATCGATCTCGTAGCGGATGAAACAGGCAATCACGATTGAACTCCTTTGCTGCGATGCCAACCTAGCAATCCTTGCCGACCCATGGTTCGGCGCCGGTCGAACCGTTCGCCATTGGCGGGACGCCATAGTTCGGCTACGCTCGAACCATGAAACACGGCCCGAACATCGCGCAGATCGCCGCCGCCATCGGTGACCCCGCGCGCGCCAACATGTTGAGCGCGCTGATGCATGGCGCTGCTCTCACCGCGACCGAACTCGCACTCGAGGCTGGCGTCACCAAGCAAACGGCGAGTTCACACTTGCTGCGCTTGACGGAAGTAGGCCTGCTCGCCGTCGAGCCGCAGGGCCGTCATCGTTATTTCCGGATTGCGGGCGAAGACGTCGCGGGCGCACTCGAAGCCCTCGCCGGGCTCGCGGCGCATTCGCGGCAGCTTCGAACGAGGCCGGGGCCGGCAGAGCCCGCGCTTCGCCGCGCGCGCGTTTGCTACGATCACCTTGCGGGCGACCTGGGCGTTGCACTCTATGACGGTCTGGTGGGCAGTCGCACGCTCACGCTTTCCGATGGCGCACCATCCGTTTCCAAGCGAGGCGCCGCGGCGCTCACAGAGTTCGGCATCGACATCGACGCGCTGCGCAAGGGAGCGCGGCCGGTTTGCCGTGCTTGTCTCGACTGGAGCGTGCGGC
Source organism: Alphaproteobacteria bacterium (assembly GCA_031365165.1). GTDB lineage: Bacteria > Pseudomonadota > Alphaproteobacteria > Micropepsales > Micropepsaceae > SZUA-430. Next base: position 2,050 of record JANLXP010000482.1, on the reverse strand, counting down.
GCAATCACCTCGCCGGTGCTCTCGGCGCTGCGCTGCTGACAAAGTTCTACGATCTGGGTTGGACAAAACGCGCGCGCGACAGCCGCGCGGTGATTTTCTTTGACAGGGGCGAGGCGGCACTGCGCAAGATGTTCGCGCTCGCGGCGTAGCCGGCTCAGCTATTTCAATAACCCGCCATGCTCATCGCAAAGCGCAGCACGCCGGCAACGAGGGCCAGCACCGCGACACCCGCAATCCACAACGCGACAAACCACGCGAAGCGGCGCACGCTCTCGCGCATCAGTGATACCCGTCGTCGCGCACCTTGCCGCGGAAGATCCAGTACGCGTAGCCGGTGTACGCGAGGATGATGGGAATGAGGACCACGGCGCCGACCAGCATGAACATCAGGCTCGACGCGGGCGCGGCCGCATCCCAGATCGTGATCGACGCGGGAATCAAATAGGGATAGAGGCTGACACCCAATCCGGCGAACGTCAGCGCGAAGAGCGCGAGTGACAGCAGGAACGGCGCCACCTCGCGTTTGGTCAGCAAGCTCCAGAACAACGTCGCGGATACGATCAAAACGAGCAACGGCACTTGCGCTGTCGCCAACACCTGCGGCCACGCGAACCAGCGCTCGTAGTACGCGACCTTCAGGAACGGCGTCGCGAGGCTAACGCCGGCGATCGCAATCAGCATCGCAGGCGCCAACCACCACGCAAGCGCGCGCGCCTTTATCTGCAAGGCGCCTTCGGTTTTCATGTTGAGCCACGTCGCGCCCAAAAGCGCGTACGCCGCCACGACCGATGCGCCAGTCAGAAGGCTAAACCACGAGAGCCAGTCCCACCAACCGCCGGCATAAGCGCGTCCGTTGACTTCGATGCCTTGCAAGACCGCACCCAGGATCACGCCTTGCGCAAATGCCGCGATCAGCGACCCGCCGAAAAACGCAATGTCCCACGCTGGCTTCGCGCGTACCGTCCGCCAGCGGAACTCGAACGCAACACCGCGAAACACGAGACCGAGCAACATTGCGATCAACGGCGTGTAAACCGCAGGCATCAACACGGCGTAGGCGAGCGGAAACGCGGCGAACAATCCGCCCCCGCCCAAGATCAACCACGTCTCGTTCCCGTCCCACACCGGCGCGATCGAGTTCATGGCTTTGTCGCGCTCGCCGCCCGGCGCCAAGGTCGGAAACAGGATGCCGACACCAAGGTCGAACCCGTCCATGACGACATAGGCGAACACAGCGAACGCCAGCAGCGTAGCCCACACGAACGCGAGATCGAACACCATCGCCTCACTCCACCTTCGGCAGTGTTGCAGGCGCGGGCGTTATGCCCGCGCTGCGAACAGGCACGGCGTCGAGACCCTTTTCATGCGGTCCCGGCGCATGGCTCATCATGCGAAGCAGATAGAACAGCCCCGCGCCAAACACCGCGACGTAGACGACGACGAACGCTGCAAGCGACCCGACGAGCGCTGGGGTCGCCAACGGCGAGGCCGACTCCGCTGTACGCAGCAGTCCGTAGACCGTGAACGGCTGTCGCCCAACCTCGGTCGTTATCCATCCGGCCAACACCGCGATGAAGCCTGCGGGACCCATCGCGAGCGCAAACCGGAACAACCATGTGCTGTCGTAAAGCCGTCCACGCCAGCGCGCGATCGCAGCGACCCCGCCCAGCAGAATCATCAGAAGCCCCAGCCCGACCATGATGCGAAACGACCAGAACACGATCGCGACCGGCGGCCAGTTCTCCCGCGGCACAGTATCGAGCCCGTCGAGCGGCGCCAACGGGTCGTGCTTCAGGAGCAGCGATCCGACATAAGGAATCTCGATCGCGGCGTGAACCTTCGCCGCCTCTTGGTCTGGAAATCCGAACAGTACGAAGGGCGCACCTTCGGGGTGACTGTCGAAGTGGCCTTCAAGCGCCATGATCTTCGCCGGCTGATGCTCCAGCGTGTTCAGCCCGTGCAGATCGCCGACCAACAGCTGCACCGGTCCGGCGACGGCGACCAGCCCCATCGCCATGGCAAACATCGTCCGGGCATGCGCGTTGGCGCG
>JANLXP010000442.1:0-1412 GCA_031365165.1 Alphaproteobacteria bacterium | reverse complement strand
ATGAGGCGAAGGCCGCGAATGGTGAGGTCGTGGTCGACGTGTTCGATCGCGTTCGTGCTGTGGCGGAACAGGTGCGCGAGGCCACCGGTGCCGATGACCTTCATCGGACGGCCGTATTCAGCCTTGATGCGCGCGACCATGCCTTCGATCATGGCGATGTAACCCCAGAAGACGCCGGACTGCATCGCGGGGATCGTGTCTTTGCCGATGACGGCTTGCGGACGCTCAACCGCGATGCGCGGCAGTTGCGCCGCGGCCATGTGGAGCGCTTCGAGCGACAGGTTCACGCCGGCTGCGATGATGCCGCCCTCATAGCTGCCTTTGGGGCCGACGATATCGAACGTGGTGGCCGTCCCGAAATCGATGAGGATGAGATCGCCGCCGTAGTCTTTGTAGCCTGCGATCGCGTTGACGATGCGGTCGGCGCCGACGGCACTTGGCCGGTCGACGTTGATGTCGATGCCGAGGTCGACGGCGGCATCGCCGACAACCAGCGCTTCGCGGTTGAAATACTTCGCGCAGAGACGGCGCAGCGGGAAAAGCGCCTGCGGGACGACGGTTGCGATAATTGCGGCATCGATTTCGGACGTTTTGATGCCTTCAAGCTGCAAGAGCTGCATCAGCCAGACGTAGTATTCGTCGGCGGTGCGCGTGTCCTTCGTTGCGGCGCGATACTGCGCGCGGATCGTTTTGCCGTCGTGTACGGCGAACACGACATTCGTGTTGCCGGCGTCGATCGCGAGCAGCATTCCGTCTGACTTAGGCAAAAAACACCTCTCCCGCGGTGATCGCCCGCCGCGCGCCGGAGGGCAACAATAGGCTTAGAGCGCCGTCCGGCATCAGCGTTTCGAAGCGGCCGGTCAATGTTTCGCCGGGTAACCGTACCTCGATCGCTTGACCGAGGCCTGCCGCCACACCGAGCCACGCGTCCCGGATCGCTGCAAAGCCGCTCACGCGCCAGGTACGAAATCGTGTTTCCCAGGCTTCCGCAAGCGCGGCGAGCGCTTCCGCCGGGCTTGGCGTAGGTCCGTGCGCGCCGACGAACGTTGCGGGGTACTGGGCCGCGGTTGGTGCGTGCATCAGGTTAACGCCGATACCGATGGCGACCCACGGCAAAACGTCCACGCCGGCATCGCCGGAGGATTCGAGGAGAATGCCCGCGACCTTCTTGCCGTCGATCAAGACGTCGTTCGGCCATTTGACTTTGACGGCGCTTCGCGTCGCATAACGCGCCACAAGATCGTGCACGGCGAGTGCCGCGACGAACGACAGTCTGGCGGCTTCCGGTGGCGTGACGCCTGGCGCGACCAGGAGCGTCACCATGAGGTTGCCTTCCGGCGACTCCCACTCCCTGCCCCTTCGACCGCGGCCGGCGGTTTGGCGCTTGGCCCAAATCCAAAGCGGTCCCCGTT
>JANLXP010000445.1:0-3706 GCA_031365165.1 Alphaproteobacteria bacterium | reverse complement strand
CCCCACTCGCCGCCAACCTGCCCGCCGACGATATTGCCGAGCGCGGTTCCGAGCGGTACGCCGAGCGCATAGATCGCCAGAGCCGTCCCGCGTTGGGTTACCGAATAGAGATCGGAGATCATCGAGTGCGACGGCGGGCTGCCGCCGGCTTCGCCCACGCCCACACCGACGCGGGCCGCCGCGAGTTGCCAGAACCCTTGCGCAAAACCGCAAAGTGTCGTCATCACCGACCAGACGACCATTGATCCGATCAGAATCCACTTGCGGCTGAAGCGATCGGCCAGCATTGCGATCGGGATGCCGAGCGTGGCGTAGAACAGCGCGAAGCTGAGACCTGAGAGGAAGCCGAAAGCGGCGTTGCCGATCTTCAGGTCCTCCATGATTTGGACCTGCATGATGTTCAATATCTGGCGGTCGGCGTAGTTTGAAATGTAAACGACCAGCAACAGCAGAAGCGTAAACGTCTTGGCGGAGACGAGCGGTGGCTTCGCTTCCGCCGCAACTGTTTGCGGCTCCGCACCGGTAGTGTCAGACATGCACGCTCCTCCCGATATTTTCCGGCCACAATGCGGGAAAGCGGTGCGTTTGCAAGCGTTAAGCCCAAGCGTCGGCTTGAGATTCTAGTTCGCGTTCGCGGCCGCGAGTGCTGCGCTGCACGCGATGGCAGACGGGCTGATGTTGCCGCCGATCCAATAGCTGAGTTCGCAGGGATGATCGATCGGCCAGACCGCATAGTCGGCGGCCTTGCCGATTTCGAGCGTGCCGGTTTCCGAGCCTAAGCCTAGTGCGCGGGCAGCGTTGCGCGTAACGCCGGTCAGCGCTTCTTCAGGCGTCATGCCGAACAAAGTGCAAGCCATCGCCATCGTCGTGTGCAACGAGACGTTTGGCGACGTTCCGGGGTTGCAGTCTGTCGCAATCGCGATCGGCACCCTTGCGCGGCGGAGCGCTTCAACCGGCGGCTTGCGGCTTTCGCGCAGGACGAAGAACGCACCGGGAAGCAGCACCGCGACAGTGCCCGCCTTCGCCATCGCCGCGATGCCGGCCGGGTCGGTGTATTCGAGGTGATCGGCGGAGAGTGCGCCGAATTTTGCAGCTAGCGCCGCGCCGTTCGTGTCGGAGAGCTGATCGGCGTGAAGTTTGACTTTGAGACTGAGTGCCGTCGCCGCCGAGAAGAAGTGTGCGGTTTCTTCTGCCGTGAACGCGATGCCCTCGCAGAACGCATCGACAGCGTCGGCGAGGCCTTCGGCGGCGATCGCGCGCAAGACCGGACCGCTCATTTCGGCGATATAGGCTGCGCGCTTGTTCGCATACTCAGGCGGCACTGCGTGCAGGCCCAGATAGGTTGTCGTGACGCGCATCGCCGACGCCTCACCCAGGCGGCGGGCGACGCGCAGTAGCCGCAGTTCCGTGTCGAGGTCGAGGCCGTAGCCGGATTTGATTTCGACGGTCGTGACGCCTTGGCCCATCAGCGCGCTCAGGCGCGCTTGGGCTTGCTTGAAGAGCGTTTCGTCGTCCGCGGCGCGAGTTGCGCGGACGGTCGACATGATGCCGCCGCCCGCTTTCGAAATCGATTCATAGCTCACGCCCTTCAGGCGCTGTTCGAACTCGGCGGCACGATTGCCGGCGAAAACAAGGTGCGTGTGGCAATCGATCAAGCCCGGCGTGATCCACTGATTTTGCGCCTCCATCACGCGGGTCGCTAGCGCGTCGGGTTTATCCGGTAGATCGCTCATCAGACCCGCGAAGACGATGCGGCCACCTTTATCTCCGAACGCTGCGCTTTCAATCGCACCGTATGCGCCCCCACCCTCGCGCATCGTGGCGAGGCGGGCGTTGATCCACAGATGATCCCATTTCGACATGCCCTACTTTGTCATGGCCGCCTTACACGGACCATGACAAAATGCGGTTGGAGGAAGCATGCAGCATTACTTTGCCGACTATGCATTGTTGCCGGAAGGTGTTCGCAACGGCGTTCGAATCGGTGTCGCGGACGGTCTCATTCGTTCGGTCGAAGTTAGCGCTTCGGCTGCCGGCGATCAGGCCATCAAGGGGCTAGTGCTACCGGGCATGGCGAACGTGCATAGCCACGCGTTTCAGCGCGCGATGGCGGGGCTTGCAGAGTGGGATGCGGGCGGGCGCGACAATTTTTGGAGTTGGCGCGAGGCGATGTACCGGTTCGCCGAGCGTCTCGACCCGCCGGCGCAGTTGGCGATCGCGCGGTTTCTTTTCATCGAGATGTTGAAGGCCGGATACACATCGGTTGGCGAGTTTCATTATCTGCACAATCAGCCTGGTGGTTCGGCTTATGCGCCCACGACGGCGATGGCGGAGGCGATCGCGGCGGCCGCTCACGAGAGCGGGATCGCGTTGACGTTGATGCCAACGCTCTATGTGACGGGCGGTGCCGATGGCCGGGCGTTGAGCGAGCGGCAAAGGCGATTCGGCAAGACGGTGTCGGAGCTGCTTGCGCTCCGCGAGGCGATGCGGGGCAAAGCGGGGGTGACGCAATTGGGCTTGGCGCTGCATTCCTTGCGCGCTGTGCCGCCGGCCTTGATGCGCGAGGCCATTGCGGGCGTTGAGGCCGGTTCGCCCATTCATCTTCACGCGGCGGAGCAGACCGGCGAGGTCGATGAGGCTATCGCAACGCTCGGTACGCGGCCGATCGACTATCTGCTCACGCAGTTTCCGGTCGACCAGCGTTGGTGCTTCGTGCACGCGACCCACATGAACACGCGCGAGACGCGGGCACTTGCCGAAAGCGGTGCGGTCGCGGGGCTGTGCCCGACAACGGAGGCCAATCTCGGCGACGGCATCTTCCGGCTGACGGAATTCACGAATGCCGGCGGGCGCATCGCGATCGGGGGCGACAGCCACATCGCGGTCGATCCTGCTGAGGAGCTGAAGGCGCTGGAGTACTCGCAACGCCTGCTGCACCGGCGGCGAAACGTTTCGGCGAGCGCTGCTGTGCCGCAAACGGCTGCGCGCCTATGGGCCGAGGCCGCGCGCAATGGTGCGCAGGTGCTGGGCCTTTCAGCTGGCGAGATTACGGTTGGTAAGCGCGCGGATTTGGTGGCGATTGATACCGATCATGTGTCGCTCGCGGGCCGTGACGGCGACCAGGCGCTGGCGAGTTATGTGTTTGTGGCAGGACGCCGCGCGGTGCGTGATGTGATGGTCGCGGGCGCGTGGCTGGTGAAAGACCGCCACCATGCGGGCGAGGAAAGTACGAGCAACGACTACCGTGCCGTTGGAAAGCGAATGCTCGCGAGTTGATCAAACCTTCGGTTGTTCCTCGGCGTCGTGACGAGGGCCGATCTTTAGCGACCAGGCGACGAGCATGCCAATCGTCAGCCAGAAGCCGATCGATCCGGTGAGTGCCAGTTCGAGGTGAAGTGCCTCGTTGAGCGTGTCAGCGGCGGGGGCTGCACGGAAGCCTTCCGGGACTTCTTCAGCTGCCTTTTGCGGGTTCAAGACATAGAGGTAGCGCCAGACATCGAGTTGCGTCGCTTCCGGCGCCGCAACCGGCGTTGCGGTGACGGGGTGCAATTCCTTCAGCGCACCGGCAAACGTGAGCTGCTGAAATGCGGCGGCGCCGCCGAGCAGCGAGAGGCCGACCGTCACCGCAAGCAACGGCCAGAGATCTTCGAGGGGCACGCGGCGAAGGATCAGCCAACCCGTTGCCGCCGCGACCACACCGCCCAAG
>JANLXP010000416.1:0-3840 GCA_031365165.1 Alphaproteobacteria bacterium | reverse complement strand
CCGATCTATTGCCGCACGGCCGCCGATCGCCTCGTGCTCGGCCTTCAAGTGCGCGAGCCACACTGCAATTCGCGGGGCACGGTGCACGGCGGGCTTTTCGCGGCGCTTGCAGACCAAGCCATGGGTATGTCGTGCGGCGCGGTCCTGCGCGCGCAAGGCTCAAACGTCAAAGCGCTTTGGACCACATCGATGACGGTCGACTATCTGGACGTCGCTTATCCAGGCCAGTGGCTTGAGTTCGACACCGTCTTCACGAAGGTCGGCCGCGTCGCTTGTCATGCGGAGGCCGACATTCGCGCGAACGGCGGCACCGTCGCGCGCGCCCGCGCTGCGTTCCGCGTGGCGCTTGAGGCGTCGTAATCAGGGCGGCTGGCGGCGGGATTAGTCGATTGGGCGGGCATGGGTTATGGTCCGCGTCATTGATACCGGACGCGAACGGTCCGGCTTGAACAACCACTCAATTCGGCAGGTCGAGCAGTGCGCTTTCAAGGGCGCGCTGGGCGGTTTGTCTTCCGTCAAAGACCCGCGAGCTGCGTGGTGTGCGCCCTCCGTGCGTGCGCCGTGTTGCGGTTCGCGGGCTGCGGCGATCGATCTGCGAGGCCTTGCGCGCGTTCATGCGCCGGGCGCCGGCTCGATCGCCGCACCATTCGCCTCAACGAGCCAGGAGACTACACGTGACCGACATCACCGCCCGCGAGCGCCGCTTCAAGATCGGCAGCGTCGTGAATCTGATCGCCGACAAATACCATCGTGGTACGCCCGACGGCATCTACAAGATCGCGAGCCTGATGCCCGCCGAGGGCCAGGAATACCAGTACCGCATCAAAGATACGCGTACCGGCAACGTGTTCGTCGTGCGCGAAAGCCAGCTTAGCTGAGCACCGGCTGCTGCCAATTGCAGCGGCACGTCGCGGCGCGATAGGCTGAAGCCTCACACAGGTGAGGCAACAATGGCTGAATCGGTTTCCGTCGCATTTCACGATCCGCGGACGTTTGTGAAGCACGACTTCGACGAGCGTTCCGCCGACCTCGGCGAGGTCGTGATGAATTATGCCGAAACCGGCTCGCCCTCCAATCCCGCGTTGCTGCTCATTCCCGGCCAGACGGAATCGTGGTGGGGCTATGAGAAGACGATGGCGCTGCTCGCGAAGGACTTTCACGTCTACGCGGTCGATCTGCGCGGCCAAGGACGGAGCACGTGGACGCCTGGGCGCTACACACTCGACAATATGGGTAACGACCTCGTCCGCTTCATCGCGACGGTGATCAAGCGGCCGGTGGTGAGCAGCGGTTGCTCGTCGGGCGGGCTGTTGTCGGCGTGGCTTTCCGCGTTTGCGCTGCCGGGGCAGGTGCGTGGCGCGGTGCTCGAGGACCCGCCGTTCTTTGCTTCCGAAGTCAGCCCGCTGGTCGGGCAATCGATCAAGCAGTCGATCGGGCCGCTGTTCCGGTTAAACTCGATCTATCTGGGCGATCAATGGCGCGTCGGGGATTGGGAGGGTATGCGCAAAGCCGCTGCCGTCGATGCGTCGCCGCTCTTGCGCATGTTTCCGTTTCCGGCGGAACCACCGCAGAACTTGCGCGAATACGATCCGGAATGGGGTCGCGCATTTTGGGAGGGCACGGTCGCCAAGAACTTGCCGCACGAAACACTGCTCGCTTCGATCAAGCGGCCGGTGCTGCTCACGCACCATGCGCGGTTCGTGAATCCGGAGAACGGAAGCCTGTTCGGCGCGATGTCCGACCTGCAAGCCGCCAAGGTTCAGGAGTTGGTGAAGGAGGCCGGCGCGCCGATCACCTATGAGTCCATCCCGAATGCGGCGCATGCGATGCACACGTCCGATCCGGAGAAGTTTGCAGAACTCGTGACGGGGTGGGCGAAGCAGCTGCCGGCGTGTCGATAATTTTGGGGACACTTTAATTAGAATGGTCGTTGCGTTGGTTCCAAGGCTTATGCGCGGGTCCTGCGGGTTCCAGGCGGCCTGGAAACGGCGAAAAGCCATTTCTGAGACGCGGCGGGCCGATTGCGCGCGCAGGGGGTGAGCGGATAAATTCGCTCACCTTTTTGGAGACCCCCCATGTCTGTGAAAGCCGGTTCGATTGTTGTTTCGGGAAGTTTGGCGCTTGCGTTGACTGTGGCACCTGCCTTGGCGGATGGGCCCGGCATGGGTCAGTCGTGGTACGCGGGATTGTTCGCCGGTGCGGCGTGGCCGTCCGATTTCAACACCGGCTTCGGCGAGAGCTTCTCGTCCAACACAGGATTTGCGTTCGGTGGCGTGGTCGGCACGAACGTCAGCAACTCGGTGCGTGTTGAGCTCGAGGTCTCGGACATCATGGCGTCGGCGGATTGCGCCGGAAAGTGTGTCGCGACGAGCGTCGATGTCGATGCTCTGTCGATCTTGGGCAATGCCTGGCTCGACATTCCGATCGACAGCAGCATCACGCCCTATATCGGCGGCGGCATCGGCGGCACGCAGGTGAGCGTCGACGGCGGCGGCAACAACGGCTCCGCGTGGAGCTTTGCCTATCAGTTGGGTGCGGGCTTGCGCATGAATGTTGGGACCAACGTGATGGTCGACCTTGGCTACCGCTACAAGTCGGCGACCAACATCGATGCCGGCGACATCGATCCCGGTTTCGGTGACGCCGACATCGAGGCGAACGCGCACGTGGTTCAACTGGGCTTGACGTTCACGCTCTAAGCGACTTGCGTCTCAAGCCGGATGCGCCGGTCTTGAGCGTCCATTTCTAGATACGCGCCGCCGAGTTTGGGCGGCGCGTTTGTGTTTGGGCCCAGTATTTCCGCAAAACGCTTGATCGTTACGCTGGCGGGCGTGCCCGTCACGCGGAGCGCCGTCATCTGCGGAATGGTGGCGCAGAGCCACGCGATCTCGTCGGCGCTTTGCGCGGACGTCAAAATGGCTTCGTTCAGATTACGCGCACCTTGCGGGGCAGGGGTGTCCGGCTGCGGCGTCGGCGTCAGCGTGCCGGAGATGAAGCGCGGGATGTTTTCGGTCGCGAGCGCCGTCCCGGCTTTGACGAGCTGCATGTAATAGGCCGTCAAATTGCGATCTTCCGGATACGGCACGGGCGTCTGGCCCAGTATGTCGCCACGATCGAACGCCGGTGTCACCAGATGCAGCGTCATGCCGGAGTGGCGGTCGATCGTACGGTCCCAAAGCATGTTGAAGATCGGTGCTGCGCCGCGATAGGCCGGCAGCATTGACGGATGCAGGTTCAGCACGCGGTTCGCATACGCATCCAAAACCGCAGGCGGAATGCGATCGAGGAACAGAATGCTCAAGATGACGTCCGGTTCGAGAGCTTGGATCTCATTCAAGCCCGCGCTCCACGATGTGAGCGGCGGCACGGCACGCGTGGCGACGCCGGACCGCGCGGCGATCCCGTGCATCGTGACGCCGGGCGCGCGTTCGGCCAACGCGCGGTCTTGTGCGAAACTCTTGGTCCCAGTCAGGCGCTCGGGATACCAAATCGCCGCGATCTTGTGGCCCGCCATCATCCAGCCGCGGGCGATCCCCATGCTGACGATGTTCGGCGCGCCAAGGATTAGGGCGCTGAGTGGCTTCATTACTGGGGCACCAAGAGCGTTACGTTCACATGCGTGCGAAGTTCGAAGCCTAGCGCTTCGTAAAGCCTGACCGCGGTCGTGTTGCTCGCGTAGGCGTGGAGCATCGGGGTCTCGCCGCGGTTCAGGATTTGGGTGGCGACCGTGCGGGAGAGCAGGGCGGCATAGCCTTTGCCGCGGTGGTCGGGGTCGGTGCAGACGGCGCTGACTTCGGTGTAGCCCGGCAGCTTCATGCGTTCGCCGGCCATCGCGACCAG
>JANLXP010000435.1:0-1552 GCA_031365165.1 Alphaproteobacteria bacterium | reverse complement strand
ACCGTCGCCTCACCCTTCGCAAGCCGCCCAAGGATCGCCCGCCGCGTCGGATCCGCAAGCGCCGCAAACGTGGTGGAAAGAGCGTCAGCCATCTGTATTTAACCGATCGTGCAATTAACAGATAGGTTAAATAGTAGAGCCGCATACATCCGTCAAGCGGGAATCTTGAGCTAGCTAACGCGAACGACCGACTTCCCCACAGCGCGCCGTTCCAAAATGTCGGCAAGAGCTTCACGCGCCTCGGCGAACGGATAGACGCGCCCAATCGTGGGCTTCAGCGCACCTTCGCCGAACCATGTCAGCAGCTGCTTCATGTTTTCCGCAGCAACCGCGGGCTCGTGCATGAAAGAGAACCGCGCAAGGTCCACGCCCACAAGCGAAGCCCCTTTGAGCAAAGCCAGGTTCACGGGCAGGGCAGGGATCGTGCCCGCCGCAAACCCGACGATCAGATGCCGCCCGCGCCACGCAAGCGACCGGAACGCAAGCTCCGTCAGCGCACCGCCGACCGGGTCGTACACGACATCGACACCGCGCCCGCCCGTGACCTCTTTGATCCGGTCGCGAAACGCATCGGCCGCGGTATCGATCGCGTGGTTCGCACCCAGCGTCGTCGCGAACGCGCGCTTCTCCGGCGTCGAGGCGGCGGCAATCACCTGCGCCCCCATTACCTTCGCGATCTCGATCGCAGCCGAACCGACACCACCCGCGGCGCCAAGCACCAACACGGTCTCGCCGGGTTGCAACGCCGCACGCTGCCGGAAGCCATGCAGCGCGGTCATGTAGTTCGTGCGAAACCCCGCTGCCGTTTCGAAGCTCATGCCGTCGGGCATCGGCACTGCCGCGACGGCCGGTACGACCGCGCTCTCCGCAAACCCGCCAGTGAACCCACCAGCCATCACGCGCTGCCCAATCTTGAGCGTCGTGACGTCAGGCCCCACCGCCTCAACCTCACCCGCAAACTCCGAGCCCGGCGAGAACGGCAACGGCGGTTTCACCTGATACCGCCCCGACGCAATCAGAGCATCGAGCAAACTCGCCCCCGCCGCCCGAACCCGCACACGCACCTGACCGGACGTAAGCGCAACGGGCTCGACATCCTTGAACCCAATCCCGGCCACCGCCCCAAACGCCTCGACGATGTAAGCTTTCATTCGCATATCTCTCCGGTAGCTCCCGCTCACTCTATCGCAGAGCGCATGGAAGTGAACTCTTGCCTGGGAGCGCCGGCATCCTGCCGGCTCTTTGGACGCTTGAAATTCAGCAAGGGCCGGCAAGATGCCGGCGCTCCCAGGCAAGTACAAAATTCCTTGCTTTTTCTGTCAATAAGTGATAGCGATGTCGACTTCCCGATCGGCAACGCCAATCGCGGCTGCGACTTGACAATCTGATACCTTCCAACGGCGCGTTCGCGTAGCCACTCCGCGAAAGGTGAAGCCACCCGCGCGCCGCCGATCGTCAAAATGATCGGCGACAAGGCCTCCTGCGTCATCTCGCCGGGTGACAAGCAATCAAGCCATAGACGTGCACATCACCGACCGCCTGCAAACGGATG
>JANLXP010000366.1:0-11225 GCA_031365165.1 Alphaproteobacteria bacterium | reverse complement strand
CAGTCAAGTCCAAGGATTGCACGGATGGATTCCTTCGAGTGGAACAAGATTTTCGGCGCAGTTCTCGGCACAGTTCTTGTGCTTGCGGCACTCAACATTATCGTCGGCAAGACGATGGCACCGCACAACTCCGGCAAGCCCGGAATGGAAGTCGCCGTCGTTGAAACACCCACGGACGGCGGCGGCACGCCGGTCGTTGAAGCAAAGCCTGACTGGGGCACCGTCCTTGCCACAGCCGACCTTGCAGCAGGCGAGAAGGTCCACCAGAAGTGTCTGCAGTGCCACGATTTCGCGAAGGGCGGCCCGAACAAGGTCGGCCCCAATCTCTACGGCATTGTCGGCAATAAGCACGCGCACGAACCCGCGTTCGTCTACTCCGCGGCGATCAAAGCACTCGCGGACAAGACGTGGGGCTATGACGAGCTGAACGACTTTGTGCACAACCCGAAAGTCGCTGTAACGGGAACGAAGATGTCGTTCCCCGGTCTTTCGAAGACGCGTGACCGCATCAATCTGATCGCCTACCTGCGGACGCTATCCGACTCGCCGCTGCCCATCCCCCCACCAAATCCTGCAGCACCACCGCCCGCCGCGCCGGCTGAACCGCCAGCAGGCGAGGTCCAGGCGCCGCCGCCCGGTTCGACACCCGAAGGCGGTGCACCGGCGACAGCGCCCGCGACGACACCTGCGCCCGCCGCAACGCCGGCTGCGCCCGCCACGCCGCCCGGACACTAAGGCTTTCATATCCCGTTTGATTTTTCGTCCGGGTGCAGCGCACATGCTGCCCCGGACAATTTCTCTTGCGGGTTCGAGCTTATGCCAAAGGGTGCGCTTCTCTTCGACCTTCCCGACTATCCGCATGAGCGCTGGACGGCGCACCTGCGCAAGTTCATTCCCGATCTCGATATTCGCGCGACAGTCGACGCCCAAACGGCAGCCGACATCGCCTACTGCGTTGCCTGGAAGCCGGCGCCGGGCAGATTGCGTGGCCTCCCAAATTTGAAGGTCGTCTTTTCGATGGGTGCGGGCGTCGATGGCATCGTGGCCGACCCTACCTATCCGCGCCATATCCCTCTCGCGCGCGTCGTCGACGACACGCTCGCGCAAGCGATGAGCGAGTACGTCGTGTTGAGCGTGCTCTACTGGCATCGCCGCTTACATGATTTCACCGGCCTTCAGCGCGACAAGAAGTGGCGCCAACTGCCGGCACCGCGCGCACCGCAAGTGCGCGTGGGAATACTTGGCTTTGGCGTGTTGGGACAGGCAGCTGCCCGCGCATTGCGCGCGCTCAACTACCAACTGTCTGGTTGGAGCGCGACAGCGAAGCAAGCGGAAGGCGTGAAGACATTCCACGGAGAGAGCCAACTCGAAGCATTCCTCGCCCAAACCGACATACTCGTGTGCTTGCTGCCGCTGACGCCTGAGACGCGCGGTATTCTCAACGCAAAGACCTTCGCCGCTCTGCCCAACGATGCCTGCATCATCAACGCGGCGCGCGGCGGCCATGTCGTCGAAGACGATCTGATCCGTGCACTCGACAGCGGCCATTTACGCGGCGCGACCCTCGACGTGTTCAGCACAGAACCGTTGCCGCCAACGAGCCCACTCTGGTCCCATTCAAAAGTCGTTATGACCGCTCACTCGGCCGCGTTCACCGATCCCGAGTCGTTCATGCGCCAAGTCGCGGCCACAATCCGCCGCATAGACGACGGCCTTCCACCGGAAAACATCGTCGACTTCACGCGCGGTTACTGACGGGCGTAGCGCGCCTGCAGCATCGCATAGATCGCGCGCACGGCCTGCACCTCGCCGCCAATCGGCCGCCCGGGCTTTGCACGATCGTTCCATGCTGCGATGTCGAAATGCGCGAACGATGCCGCCTTCTCGACAAAGCAAGAGAGAAATAGCGCCGCGGTAATCGCACCTGCGTTCGGGCTGCCTGGATTGTTCGTAAGGTCAGCCACTTTGCTGTCGATCAAATCGCGATAGCCACGCCACAACGGCAACCGCCACACCGCGTCCGCCTCGCGTTCCGACGCCGCCGTGACCTCGGCAGCAAGCTTGTCATCCTTCGTGAAGAACGGCGGCAGATCGAATCCGGTCGCGACCCGCGCGGCCCCAGTCAACGTCGCCATGCAAATGAGGAGGTCCGGTGCCTCCCGGTCGGCCTCGGCGAGCGCGTCGGCAAGCACCAAGCGCCCCTCGGCATCGGTATTGCCGACCTCGACCGTCAGCCCCTTCCGGCTCTTGAGCACGTCGCCCGGTCGGTAGGCATCGCCCGAGATGCTGTTTTCGACCGCAGGAATCAACACACGCAACGCGACAGGAAGCTTGGCATCCATAACCATATGCGCGATCGCAAGAACAGCCGCCGCGCCGCCCATGTCTTTTTTCATCATCAGCATCGACGCCGAAGGCTTGATATCAAGCCCGCCGGAATCGAAACACACCCCTTTGCCGACCAGCGTGACGCGCGGGTGCGATGGCGCACCCCACTGTAAATCGACGAGCCGCGGCAGGCGCGACGATCCGGCACCCACGCCCCAGATCATCGGATAGTTCTGGGCGATAAGATCGCGGCCCTCGATCACCGAAAACGCTGCGCCGTGAGCGCGCGCCACGCGCTCGGCCGCTTGCGCCAATTCCACCGGTCCCAATTCATTCGCGGGCGTGTTCACGAGATCGCGCGCCATGAAGAGCGCGTGCGCGACCCGCGCGACATGCGCATGATCAGCGTCGTCCGGCCAAACGAGTTGCGGGTGAACCTTCGCCTTGTCCTGCGACTTGAACCGCGAAAACGCGTACGTCCCCAACGCCCAAGAGAGAGCAAGCTTGTTGCCGTCAATTCCGGGCGGCCGGATAGCGAACGCGTATGTGCCTAGCGGCAAGGCCGCCGGCAGCGCCGCACACGAAAACGGATCGTCATTCGCACCAAGACCGAAGACCGCGCCGGCGATCCCTCCATCTGCGCCGGGCAACAATTGCAGCTTACCAGACGCCGCAGTAAAGCCCGACGCCTTAAGCCACCTGGCGTGCTTCTCAAGCGGACCCAAAAGCGCCTCGTCAAGCGAGGCAGGCGTGAGAGCATAGAGCGGCAAAGCGCCCTGCGCGGACGTCGAGAACAAATCGGTGATAATCATCCAGAATTCCTAACGCGTTTGCTCGGGCAGCGCGATCGCAGCCATTGCAAGCGCCGCAAGGCCCGAAGCGTAGTAACCAACGACCGCGTTCATCGCAATTGCGCTGAAGGCAAGCAAGCCCGCTGCCCCAAAGATCAACGCAACCGCCAGCCATCGCGTCAGACCTGTCCGTTGGCCCTCAAGCCGCCAGCACAATACGCCGGCCGCGAACAACTGAACGGACATCGCCGGTGGGATCATGGGCTTGAACTTGATCTGAAAGCCCAAGGCCTCGCTCACGACCATGCTGCAGGTCAGTGCGATCGCGGTCAGTTGCGCAAGGTTGAGCGCCAAATAAGGACGGCGCAAGGCAAGCGCCGCAAGCTCGCGATGCTGCAGCGCACCGATCAAGACCGCCACAACAGCAATCGCTGCGCCTACAACTGCAATCGTCAGCACCGTCGACGGCCGCGTCCCGATGACCGTCGTGTTGCCGAAAACGTCCCAGCGAATGATCGTGCGGTTCGGAAGTACGCCATAAAATCGCAGAACGAGTGCAACGGGCGCAAATCCCAGAGCGATCATCGCCAAGTAAATGCCGATAGGTTGGCGCAGGGCGCTCTGCCCGGCCCTAGCGTCCGGCATCGGCGTAGAAGCGCTGCGCACCGGGATGAAGGGGCAAAGGCAAATTCTCGGCAGCCTTAGCAGCCTCGATCGTCTCCGCAATCTTGCCCAATCGGCGCAAGTCCTCTTGGTTCCTAGAATTCCAAAACGATCGCAGGATACCGCGCACGACACCGTTCGGTAATGATTTCTGCACCACCCAAACCGACGCGATGTTCAGCGTCGTCACCGCTTTGGACGAACGATAGCTGTCGGCGGGTAGCGTGTATTTACTGAACATCGGCATTGCCGCGGCAAGCGACGTCATCGCACGGCTATCCAGATCGACAACGCGTGCTTGTCCCCGGCGTACCAGAGCGTCGACGGTCTGCACGGGCGCGACCCCGATAACAAAGAATGCATCGAGTTTCCGGTTCCGCAGGGAATCCGCGGCCCGCTCAGGAGCTTCAAAGGACAGACGAATGCGCGCGGGATCGACCTTTGCGGCAGTAAGCAACAGCCGCACCGTGTGATTGGTCGCAGACCGTGGCCCATCAATCGCAACGCGCTTTCCCACAAGGTCGCTGAGGTTGCGGATGCGCGAACGCGAGGAGACGACGAGATGGATTGTCTCTTCGTGCAGCCGCGCAATCGCGCGAAGCTCGGTCAGCGGACCCATGCCCTTAAACGGTCCTTGGCCAGCAAGCGCGGCAGCCGCGATGTCACCTTGGACGATCGCAGACTTCACACGCCCGCTGTTGACCGAAATCGCGTTGGCAACCGAACCGCTAGATGAACGAAGCGTTACGATAAGCCCCTCGGGACCGCAGACACCGACGACGTCGCAGCGCGCAAGCCCGGGTGGATGGCTGATGATCTTCGCAATGGTCTCGCCAACGCGAAGATAGGACCCCGACGCAGGCCCCGTCGCAATCTGGAATGAAATGCGCTGGGCTTCGGGCGGCGAAACTTGCGCGCTCAACGGAATCGCCAGCAGGGCGGCCCCGATCGCGATCAGCACGTTTCGCAGCTGACGCGTTTTTTGCTCCACGAAGCATCCCTCCAGAGCGGTTTTATACGCTTGCGATCCCGCAGCGCAAAGACGCGTTAACGCGTGATTATGCTTAAACCTTTGTTATCCGCTTGCTGTGAAATTAGGTCGTTTTCAATCCTGCGGCTCCGCCTTGCGTTCGCGCGGCCGCTTTCGACGAGGGGAATCCCGATGGGCTTACGACTGAACCGCGACCTGCTTCGCTCTGCGAGCAGGATCGCTATTGCCGCAGGCGCGGCGGCCTTACTAACCGGCTGCAGCGGTGCCGGACTATTCGGCGCCAGCCAACCCGCTGGCGCGGCCACGATCGCCGCCTTCGAAAATGGCGACCCGGCGGACAAAGACTACGCGGCAGCCGCAGCCTATTGGGGCGCCAAATACGAGGCCAACCGCGGCGACATAAAGGCGGCGCTGAGTTTCGCCCGTAATCTGCGCCTTATGGGCGGAGCCCGCCAGGCTGTGGCGGTGCTGAAAGATATCGTGATGACGGCGCCAGACAACGCTCAGGTCTCCTCCGAATACGGCAAGGCCCTGACTGCTGTCGGCCGCAGCCAAGATGCGATCCCGTTCCTAGCCCGGGCCACTCAAATCGATAGCAGCGACTGGAGCACGTTCTCAGCCTACGGCGTTGCGCTCGACCAGAACGGCACCCACGAGGCCGCCCGCCAGAACTACAACATCGCTCTGAAGCTCTCCCCGGCGAATAGCACGGTCGAAAGCAACATCGCGATGTCCTACATCTTGTCCGGCCAGGTTGATCAGGCCGAAGTCATCCTCCTCCGCTTGGTCTCCCGCCCGGATGCGACCCCACAAATGCGCCAGAATTTGGCGATGGTCGCGAGCTTGAAGGGCAATGCCGTAGAGGCCGAGCAGCTTGTCCGCGAGGATCTGCCGGCCGATCAAGCCACCAACAACTTGGCGGTCCTGCGGCAATTGGATGTCGACAACGCAAAGGTGCCACAAGCTCCGGTGGTAACGAAACCCGAGGCTTCCGTTCCGTCGGCGGCGACGCCCGTGGCCATGATTGAGGAAGCGCCAGTTGCCGAGACCGTTGAGGCCACTGCCGCGGTGCCGGCCTTGGAAAGCACCGTCGAGAAAACATCCGAAGTCGCGGAAACGACGATCGTCGAAACGGCGCCGGTCGTGACCGAGGCTCTAGAGGCGCCTGCCCTCCCCTCCCCTGCCCCACCGAGCCAATCGCGTTACCAGATGGCGCCGATTGCAGACGACGCCGAGAAGCCGGTGTCCATCGTGCCTAAGGCCGCCGCAGCTCCGAAATCGAGTTCGCCGACAGCCTCACAAAAACAGAGTTCGCTGTTGCGCAAGTCCTTTGATGCGCAAGCGCCGATCTCGGTCGCTAACGTCGCCAACTAGAGCGGGTCAAAACAAAGGCCGCGTTCCTCATCGGAACGCGGCCTATTTTTTTGCGGATTTTGTTCGGCCTACTGGATGGCCATAATCTTGATCGACGCCGGGCCCAAAATAACGATGAAAAGGGCGGGCAAGAAGAACAAGATCATCGGTACCGTCAATTTCGCCGGCAGCGAAGCCGCCTTCTTTTCGGCTTCCATCATGCGCATTTCGCGATTTTCGAGCGCCATGACCCGCAGCGCCGTACCCAGCGGCGTGCCGTAACGCTCCGCCTGAATGAGTGACGTACAGACTGCTCGCACACCCGGATGCGCACAGCGTTTGCCGAGATTTTCGTACGCTTGCCGACGGTCAGGGAGATACGACAACTCGGCCGTCGTCAGCGCAAACTCCTCGGCCAACTCCACGGACTGGCTGCCGATTTCGGACGCCACCTTGTTGAACGACGCCTCGACCGACATGCCCGATTCCACGCAGATCAGCATCAAGTCGAGCGCGTCCGGAAACGCCTTCATGATCGACGTCATACGCTTGTCGATGATGTTCTGCACGTAAAGGTCAGGAAGATAAAAGCCGACGAACGCGCCGCCAAAAGCGATGGCGATCTTGCCGAACGGCGGCAGATTGAAGACCGAAAGCAGGAACAAGTAGATGATCGCCGCGAAAAACACGAGGAACGGCATCACGAAGCGGAAGAACATGAAAGTGTAAATCGCGGCCTGACCGCGATAGCCGGCACGCGACAGCTTCTCTTTTGTGTTCGCCGATTCCAGAATGTTGCGTAGGTTGAGCTTCTCGATCGTCTGCTTCATGAAGCCGACGGGATTGGTGCGCAGCTGCCCCTTCTTCGCCAAGGCCTCTCGCTGCATACGCCGCAGCTCCTCGCGCCGCGTTGCGACAGCCTTCAACCGAGAGCCGAGCTTGTCGCCCGCAAGCAGCGGGAAGGTGAGAGTGACGATCGTCGCGAATGTCGTAATCGCGATCAACACCGTCACAACAAACTGCCGGTCGAAGAGCAGATCGATATATTGCATCATGGCGCCGCCCTCCTAGCTTAGTACTTGAACGAGATCATCTTTTTCATCACGAAGATGCCGATCGACATCCAAGTGGCGCACACCAGCAGCAAGAAGTTGCCGAAGCGCTCTGTAAACAAAAGCGAGATGTAGTCGGGCGTCGTAGCGTAAACGAGACCCATAACGACAACCGGCAACGACCCAATGATCCCCGCCGACGCTTTCGCTTCCGACGACAACGCAGCAATCTTGCCCTGCAAGCGCTTGCGGTCGCGCAACACGCCTGAGAGGTTGCCCAACGCTTCCGACAAGTTACCGCCGGTCTTCTGCTGAATGGTGAGCACGATCTGGAAGAAGTTCACTTCGGGAACCGGCATCCGGTCATACATACGCTTCAAGCCGTCTTCGAGCGTCACGCCCACCTTCAGGCCTTCTACGATCTGGCGGAACTCCGGCCCGACGGGCTCGCCCGACTCTGCCGAGATGATCTTCAAGCATTCATTGAGCGGTAGACCGGACTTGACGCCGCGAACAATGACGTCGATGGCGTTGGCAAATTCCTTCACGAACGCCTTCTTGCGCCGCGCGATCGTGAAGCCAAGCAACCACCGCGGCAACCCAAGGCCGACGACGAATGCCGCGCCGATCGCCACGTACCACGCGTAGCCAAGGAAGAAAAAAGCGCCGAGCGTGATGACAGCCAGACCAAGCGTCACGATGTAGAACTTCTGTACGTCGATGTTCCAGTCGGCCTGCTCAAGCATCGCCCCCAACGTCGGGCGTGCTTTGGTTTGCTCTTGCTTGCGCTCAATCTCTTTGAGCGTTTCTTGCACTTGTTTGCGGCGCTTCGCAGTGGATTCGCCGGCGGTATCGCCACCCTTCACGGCAGCGGCGCCACGACCCGTGCCGCGCGTCGCGGCTGCGACACGCTTGTTCGCATTGGCGTTTCCGCTCGTTCCCAAGAACGCGAATGCAGCACCGCCGACGGCAAGCGCCGTCATCAGCGCAATCGCGGCTATGATAATCGTGCCTTGATCCATGGCAGCCAACTGGAGCTTGCTCGCTCCATCTCCCTATTTTGCGGCCGCCGCTTCGAGCGCTTCGAGAAGTTCTTGTTCCCGATTGTAGTAACGCGCTCGTTCCCAAAACGCGGGGCGTGAAATGCCTGTTGAAACGTGCCGGCCCTTAACGCGCCCCTGCTCGTCCTCGCCGGTAATCTCGTAGAGGAACAGGTCTTGCGTAATAACGACGTCGCCTTCGAGGCCGATGACTTCGGTGATGTGCGTGATGCGCCGTGAACCGTCGCGCAAACGCGCAGCTTGAACGATAACGTCGATCGCGCCGACGACCATCTCGCGAATTGTCTTCGAGGGCAGGTTGTAGCCACCCATCGTGATCATCGATTCGATACGCTGTAGGGCTTCGCGCGGAGTGTTGGCGTGAAGCGTGCCCATCGAGCCGTCGTGGCCGGTGTTCATGGCTTGAAGCAAGTCGAAAGCTTCGGGTCCGCGGACCTCGCCGACGATGATGCGCTCAGGGCGCATACGCAAACAGTTCTTCACCAGATCGCGCATGGTGATTTCGCCGCTGCCCTCTAGGTTCGGCGGACGGGTTTCAAGACGAACCACGTGCGGCTGCTGCAGCTGAAGTTCGGCGGCGTCTTCGCAGGTGATGACACGCTCGTCCAGGTCGATGAACGCCGTCATCATGTTGAGCAGCGTCGTCTTGCCCGAGCCGGTACCGCCTGAGATCAGAACGTTGCAGCGGCAGTTGCCGATCACGTCCAAGACCTTGCCGCCTTCCGGCGAGATCGAGCCAAAGCGGACCAAGTCCGCCATCTTCAGTTTGTCTTTTTTGAACTTACGAATTGTGAGCGTCGGCCCGTCGATCGCAAGCGGTGGCGCGATAACGTTGACACGAGAACCGTCCGGCAAGCGCGCATCGCATATCGGCGACGATTCGTCGACGCGCCGGCCGATTTGGCTCACAATGCGTTGGCAGATGTTCATCAACTGCGCGTTGTCGCGAAAACGAATGTTCGTCAGCTGCACTTTGCCGGCGACTTCGATGAAAACGCGTTCGGCGCCGTTGACCATGATGTCGGCAATGTCGTCACGGGCGAGCAGCGGCTCCAGCGGGCCATAGCCCAGAACGTCGTTACAGATGTCGCTAAGCAGCTGCTCCTGCTCGGCGATCGACATCACCACCGCCTTGATGGCGATGATTTCGTTGACGATGTCGCGAATTTCCTCGCGCGCCGAAGACGCATCCAACTGTGCAAGCTGCGCAAGATCGATCGTGTCGATCAGTGCATTAAAGATCGTCGTCTTGATCTCGTAGTACTGATCCGATCGCGAATCGACCAGCAACGGTGCGGGAGCGGGCGGCTCCGCACGGCCGCCGGATTTCGGAGCCGGCGCAGGTGGTGGAGGCGCAGCTGATTTGACAGCAGCCGGCGGCGGCGACTTTGCCGCCGCTTCAGTTCCGCCGCTTCCGGGACGCTTGCCGAACATCGCCTATCAAGCCTTCTTGCGGCGTAGGAAGTCGAAGCTGAGCTTATTCGTCGTCTTCGCCTCGACGCGCTGCTCCCGCCCCGTCAATTGCTGCGCCAAATCGCGAAAGCTTTGCGCCACGCGCGACTGCGGATTCAGTTCGCCCACCATCTGGCCGTTGTTGCTCGCGGTTGCGAACGTGAGCGGATCGAAGGGCAGGACGAGACTGGGTTCGGCCGACATCGCCTCGGCGAAATCCTTCACCGGAATTTCCGGCCGGCGCGGAATGCCAACCTGATTGAGAACGATCTTCAGCGGCTTGTCGTTCGGACGCGCACCGTTGATGATGTCATAGACGTTCTTGCCGTTGCGCAAGCTCGCCAGGTCCGGCGTCGCGACGATGACGATCTCGTCGGCCAACGTCAAAACTTGCTTCACCCACGGCGCCCAAACGTGCGGAAGGTCGACCACCACGCACGGCGACGCTTGGCGCACCACATCGAGCACCATTTCAATGGATTCCGGCGGATAGTGCGTCTCGCGATCGAGTTGTGCCGGCGCGACGAAAAGGTTGAGCCGCGGAGTATGCTTGATCAGCAAGCGATCCAAGAGCATATCGTCGAGCCGCTCTGGGCTCGCCAGCGCCTCGGCAATGCCCGTGCCGGCATCCTGATTGAAGTCGAGACCGGTCGTCCCGAACGGAACGTCCAAGTCGACGATCGTTGTGGCGATCTGCAGATCTTCTGCAATCGACCATGCCGTGTTGTGCGCGACTGTCGACGAACCGACGCCGCCGCGCGCTCCGACAAATGCGAAGATCTTGCCGATCGGCGCGGTCGCCGGGCTGTGGTACAGGGTGGCAATCGCCTCGATCACTTGCAGCGGGTTGAGCGGCGCTACGATATATTCGCTCACGCCCTGACGGATCATTTCGCGGTACAGCGTAATGTCGTTCGACGCGCCGATCACGATAACCTTCGTCCCGGGATCGCAAACATGCGCGAGCTTCTCGAGCTCCGCCAGGATCTTCGGACCCGTGACGTGCGTTTCGACCATGATCACGTTCGGCGTGGAGGAGTCTTGGAAATACTCCGCCGCCCCGAAGACACCGCCCATGTGCACCGTCAGGTGCGCCTTCGCCAAGCGCCGGTCCTGACCCGCGCGTTGGATCACTGACCCTGTCTCCGGCGACTCGCAAAACGCGTGGATCGAGATCCGCGGAACCGGCCGGTCTTGAACATCGGTGCCGAACGGTTCCTCTTTGGTCTTATCGTTCGCTTCGGGCGTCTTGGCCTTGCTCATCCGTCGATCCTCGATCTGTGTGTCGGCGCGTCAGTTCTTCACGTCGCTCGACTTGCCGTCGTCAGACGTGTCTCGCTGCGTCCGCGTCACCAGGCCTTGCTGATACTTCCCCACGACATCCGACCGCCGCGTCGCATCGGACGGATCGATCGGCCGCGGTTCGATCAAGTCCCGCGGATCTGCAATGATCGCCGCCATATTGTGCTGCGTCGCGCATCCGAAGCTCGAATACGGGGTGTTGCGGGGTTCGAAGCCCAAATTCTTCGACCAG
>JANLXP010000364.1:0-17992 GCA_031365165.1 Alphaproteobacteria bacterium | reverse complement strand
GGCCACGGCCTCTACACCGGCAAGTTCGGCAAGGTCTCGCGCGTCCTCAATGGTGAGCGTCGGGGCCGAGCCGAAGCCGCCGCGCAAGCCACCCGATGTCGTCGACCCCGACAAGATGATGAAGAGGTTCGCGCCTTGTGAGGAAATCGATTGCTGGACGCTGAGTTCGACGCCGCGGCCGATGGCAAGCATCAACACGACTGCACCGACGCCGATGATGATGCCGAGCATGGTCAGGAACGAGCGCATACCGGTGGCGCGCATCGACGTCAGCGCTTCAGCGAGGATGGAGCCCGGCTTCATGCTCATGCAGCAAGCCCCTGTTGCACGGGACCGTCATAGATGATGCGGCCGTCCTTGAATTTCACCAGGCGCTTGGCGTGGGCGGCAATGTCGGCTTCGTGCGTGACGAGAACGATCGTAATGCCGCCAATCGCGTTCAACCCTGTGATGATGCGCATGATGTCGGCGGAGGAGGTCGAGTCCAGATTGCCAGTTGGCTCGTCGGCGAGGATTAGCGGCGGCTCCATCGCCAGCGCGCGGGCGATCGCGACGCGCTGTTGCTGACCACCGGAAAGCTGGTTGGGCCTGGAGCTATAGCGGCCTTTGAGGCCCACTTGGTCCAGCAAGCTGCGAGCACGCGGCGCCCACTCGCTGCGGGGCAAGCCGCCGCAGATCATCGGCAGCGCGACGTTGTCGAGCGCGGAGCGGCGCTGCAGTAGATTGAAGCCCTGGAATACGAAGCCGATCATGCGGTTGCGCAGTTCGGCGGCGCGGTTCTTCGTTAGGTTTGTCGTGTCTTCGCCGCCGAGGTAGTACGCACCGCTGTCAGCGGTGTCGAGGCAGCCCAGGATGTTCATAAACGTGGACTTGCCGGAGCCCGACGGGCCCATGAGGGCTACGAACTCGCCGGGGTGGATCGTCAGCGAGACTTGGCGCAGCACGGGTACAAGTGCGGTGTAGGACTTGTCGATCCGTTCGACGTGGATCAGCGGGTCGCTCATGGTTCTACCGCGGAGGTCCGCCGCCGACGCGAACTTGGCCGCTGCTGCTGCCGCCGGGCACGTCTTCGCCGGTGATGACTTCGTCGCCGGCTTTCAAGTCGCCCGCTGCAATTTGCGTGGACTTGCCGTCGGTTAGTCCTGTTGTAACGGGGACGCGCACAGGTTTGCCGGCGCGCAGAACGTGGACGGCCTTTGCGGTGGGTTTGCGTTCGTCCGTGGCACCGCCGCGGTTTTTTCCTTCGCCGGGTTCTTTCGGGCGGTAGCGCAGTGCCGTGTTCGGTACCTTGAGGACTTGTTTTACCTCGCCGATGCGGATGCGCGCGAAGGCCGTCATCCCGGGCAGGAGTTCGAAGCCTGGGTTGTCGACGTCGATGACGGCGTTGTAGGTGACGACGTTCTGCACCGTCGTCGGGTTCAGACGCACTTGGCGCACCGTGCCTGCGTAGTTTCTGCCGGGAAAGGCATCGACGGTGAACGTGGCGCCTTGGCCTTGCTTGATCGCGCCGACGTCGGCTTCCGACAGGTTCGTGTTGATCTGCATCGAGCGCAGGTTCGGCGAAATCTTGAACAGTGTCGGCGTTTGAAAGCTCGCCGCGACCGTTTGGCCGACGTCGACGTCGCGCGAGAGCACCACGCCTGCAACCGGGGCGCGGATGACGGCAAAGCCCAGGTTCGTCTCGTCGCGCTTCACGGAGGCAGCCGCGATGGCGGCGTCGGCTTCGGTGGCTGCGACTTGTTGGGCTGCCGTATCGACGTCGTTCCTTGAAGCCCCGCCGGCATCGAGGATGCTCTTGCGGCGGTCGTAAGTGAGGTGCGCGAGTTGAGCTGCTGCTTGTGCCTTTCTCAATTGCGCGCGGCTTGAAGCGAGCGATGCGTCGAGAAGGCGGGTGTCAAGTTCGGCCAGCACTTGGCCTTCATCGACAAGTTCGTTGTAGTCGGACTTGACGGTTTTCACGACGCCCGAAATCTGGGTGCCGACATTGATAACGCTGACCGGGTTCAACGTGCCGTTCGCTTGCGCGACTTGTTGGATGTCGCCGATCTCGGCCTTGGCCGTTTGATAAGCGGGCGCCGCCGGCGCAGGTGGGACCACGATGCGCCACGCGAAGTAGCCCACGCCCAACACGACCAAGGCGATAAACAGATTACGCCAACGCAGCACGACGCGCTTGAACCCCCAACCCCACGATCAGTTAAAGCACGTGTTGGAGACGGCGAAAGTTGCGATTGTGTGAACAAGCACGGTGGTTCGTGGATGTTGCCCGCGTGCACTCGCCTAGCAGGGGAATGCGCTTATTCTTTTTCGCTCCAACCGCCACCTAGCACGCGATAAAGGCCGACAATTGCTTGCAAGCGCGCGCCTTTGACTTGTGCGAGTTGGTCCTGCGCTTGGAACAGCGACTGTTGCGCGTTCAAGACGTTGAGGTAATCGACGAGGCCTGCGCGGTATTGCAGCTCTGCGATGCGGAAGGATTCCGAAGCCGCAGTTGCCGCCTTCGTTTGCTGGCGTTCCTGCTCTTCAAGATTACTAACAGCCGACAACGCCACGTCGACGTCTGAGAACGCGGTGATCGCGGCTCGCCGGTACGACGTCAGCAGTTCTTCGCGCCGCGCCATGGCGAAATCTTCGCGTGCTGCCAAAGCGCCTGCGTCGAAGATCGTTTGGAATAGGGCGGCGCCAATCGCGTAGGCGGCATTGCTTCCGCTCAACAGACCCGTAAGTGCGGTGCTGGCAACGCCTGCTGTGCCGGTGAGGGAAATGGTCGGGAAAAATGCTGCGCGCGCGGCGCCGACATTTGCGTCAGCGGAAGCAAGATCTGCCTCCGCCTTTGCGACGTCCGGACGGCGCGCGAGCAGTTCGGAGGGCAGTCCCGGCGCAACCGTCGGTGCCGCGATGCCCGCAAGCGATTGCGCGTTGACCTGGAACCCCTGCGATGCGCGACCGAGCAGCAGCGCGAGCGACGCGGTGGCTTGGCGCTCCTGCTGCGCAATGGCTGGAAGCTGGGCGCGTTGCGATGCGACGATGTTCTGTTGCTGCGCCATTTGCAGCGGACTGATGAGGCCGGCATTCAGCTGAAGCTCGGTCAGCGACAGAAGGCGGTCTGCGTTTTCGACGTTTTTCTTCGCGTAGGCCAAGCGGTCGCGCAATGCGAGCACCTGAAAGTAGCTGGTGGCCACGCTCGAAACGGTTGTCAGCGCCACGGTTTCTTGGTCGTAGCGGCTGGCGCGCAGCGACGCGTCGGCGGCGTGCGCGTCGGCCAAGTTACGACCCCAGAAATCGAGCTCGTAGGACGCGTTGATGTTTGCACCAAGCGAGCGCGTCTTCAGGCCGGGTCCGTGAATATCGCCGGATTCGTCGCCGCGTAAACCGGCGCTGATCCCGGGCAGCAGCGATGATCCGGCGATACGCGCCTGTGCGTCTGCCTGCTCAACGCGGAAGCGGGCGGCGGCCAAATTCAGATTGTTCGTTTGCGCAGCGGCGATGAGCGCATTGAGCTCGGCGTTGCCGAAATTGCGCCACCAGGTCTGCGATGGCCAAACGGCAGCGTCGGAAGGAATCTCTTGCCCCCAGCTTGGCGGCGAGTCGCTCGCGGGCAGGCCTGGGCCAGTATAGTCGCCAACGCACGCCGCAAGCGTGAGTGACAAACTCCCGACCAGCAAAACGCGCCGCATGATACCCCCATACCCCTAAGGTGAGTGTTCGCAGGCGGTCCGGTCACAGCGCAAGCGGTAACTCGAACACGAATTCGTGCGGCGGTTGTTTGCAGGCGCTGTTATTCGTGCGATGTCGCGCTGCATGGTGAGCGCGTGTGGGCCGCGGCTTGGAGTTGGCTAATCGGGGGGACTTGGAAGATGGGGCTTGTCGATTTTTTGAAAGCTGCCGGCACGGCGGTCGGAATACTCATCGTCAACGTTGCAATCAGCTTTGGCGTCGTCGCGTGTTATTCGGTGTTCGTCGATCCGGGTCACGATGCCGCCTACTATCAGACCGCAGCTCAGTGGATCGCTCCGCTGTCCAGCATCGCTTTCGGCTGGCTTCTGTTTTTTCTCGCGGTTTTGGTGATGTCGCGAAAAGCTGATCGCGATGCTCTGATCTTTGCGCTAACGGCGTTTGCGGTTTATGCCGCGATCGATCTCGGCATTATCGGCGCTATCGGAGGGATGTCTCTTCTTGTGCCGACAATTGCCGTTTCACTCTCCAGCAAGCTTGTTGGCGCTGTGGGCGGCGTTTGGGCGGCGCGCCGATAGGCTTTCAAGTCAGGTCTCCCACTTTGGTTCGCGCTTGTCGATGAACGCGCAGATGCCTTCTTCGGCGTCGGCCTCAAGCATGTTTCGGGTCATGACCTCGCTCGCGAATGCGTAGGCGTCAGAGAGCCCCATTTCGAGTTGGCGGTAGAACGCTTCCTTGCCGATTGCGATCGTGATGCGGGATTTGGCTGCGATTTGGTGCGCGAGCTTCGATACTTCGGCGGTTAGTTGGTCTTGCGGGACGATGCGGTTGATGAGGCCGATTTCGCGCGCACGGACGGCGCTGATCATGTCGCCCGTGAGGAGCATCTCCATTGCTTCCTTACGCGCGACATTGCGCGAAAGGGCCACCATCGGGGTCGAGCAGAAGAGGCCGATGTTGACGCCGGGCGTTGCGAAGCGTGCCTCTTCGACGGCGACGGCGAGGTCGCAGCTCGCAACGAGTTGGCAACCGGCCGCGGTCGCGATGCCATGCACTTGCGCGATCACGGGTTTAGGCAAGCGGACGATCGTTTGCATCAACCGCGCGCACTGCTTCATCAGCCGGTCGTAGTATTGCCGACCGCGGTCGCCGTCTTGCCAATGCGGGGCCATCTCTTTGAGATCGTGCCCGGCTGAGAACGCCGGGCCGTTTGCGGCGATGACGACAACGCGCGTGGTTGGGTCCTGGCCTGCCGCGTCGAGTGCCGCTTGCAGAGCTGCCATCAAGCCTTCCGACAGTGCGTTGCGCGCCTGCGGCCGGTTAAGCGTCAACGTCAATATCGGACCGTCGCGCGAAGTTAGAATGTTGGCTTGGTCGGTGGAGCTATCGGGCATTGCACGGATCCTGTCGCTTGCCGGAGTTTAGCGGAAGCCAGCCTCGCCGCTAATGGCTTTCGAGCGGCACGGATCCGACCTTGGGCGAGCGTGCGAACGGAACGAGCACCAGCGCGCACACGAACAGTCCCGCCATCAGCATGAATACGTCTGCAAAGGCTAGGGTCAGCGCTTCTCGCACTACGATGCGCGCCATTTCCGATTGCGCCATCAATTGCGCGAGTGCTTCGTCGGTGACGCCGCTGCGCGCAATCATGGCCGTGATCTGCGACAGCGTGCTTTCTGCCGCCGCCGGATCGCTTGCCATCGACTCGCTCAGCTGCAGCAAATGAATGCGCGTGTAGTCCTGTAGCCAAGTGTTCACCAGCGCGATGCCGACCGCACCGCCCAGATTGCGGCAAAGGTTGAAGAGGCCGCTGGCGGATTTCAGCTCCGATTGCGGCACGCTGGATAGGGACAAACCAACCGCCGGCACGATGCAGAGGAGGATCGCAAACCCGCGCATCGCTTGGGGCAAGAACAATTCGTCGAAGCCCCAAGTCGACGACACGCCCGACAGCAGCCAAAGCCCAAGCGCAAAGAAGCTGAATCCGACGCCGATCACATAGCGCTGGTCGACGAGCGTCGAAAGCCGCGCTGCGAGGGGCGCGCCGAAGAACATGAAGCATCCGGTGACGAACACGGTCTTGCCGATATCGAGACTGGAATAGTCGCGAACACGGCCGAGAAACACCGGAACCAGATACGTCGCGCCATAAAGTCCAAACCCGATCACGAAGTTCAGGAGGCAGGCGAGCGCGAACGTCGGTCGCCGAAACGGCGACAACTCTACAATCGGGGAAGTGGAGAAGTACGAACGCTCGAAGAAGACTAGAGCGCCGACGAAGGACAGCCACGCGGCACTCGCGACCGCGGTATCGGTGAACCATTCGTGGCGCGGCCCTTCCTCGAGCATGTATTGGAGGGCGCCCAGAAATACGGCGAGGCCCGCCAAGTGCAGCCAGTCAATGCGCCGCAACATTTGGGGCTTTGCGTCGTCGATCTTGCCGAGCCGGAGAACGAGTACCGTGATGAAAATGCCCGGCACCACGTTCATGAAAAACAACCACTGCCAACCGACAGAGTCCGTGATCCATCCGCCGACGCTGGGTCCCAATGTCGGTGCCAGCGTCGAGACCATCCCTAGGATCGCCGGGATCATCGGCTGGCGTGGGCCAGAGAAAATCGAAAAGCCGGTCGCGAACACGGTCGGGATCATCGCGCCGCCGACGAACCCTTGGATGGCGCGAAAGAAAATCATCGAGTTGATGTCCCACGCGAACCCGCACGCGAGGCTGGCTAGTGTGAACAGCCCCGCCGACAGCGCAAACAGCCAGCGCGTCGACAGTGCTTGGGACAAGAAACCCGACAGCGGGATCATCACGATCTCGGCCATCAGGTAGGCGGTTTGCACCCACGCGATCTCATCGGGGCCAGCGGACAGGCCTGCTTGAATGGAATTCAAGGACGCGGCGACGATTTGAATATCGAGCAGCGCCATGAACTGGCCGAACGCCATCACTCCGAAGAGCAAGAGCTTGTGCCCCTCACTGATCCGCGCATGGGGCGGGACGGGCAGGGGGGCTGCATCTGCGCCGATATCTGCGACGGACATAGGGCTTGCCTTCAGATCGAGGTGTATTATATGATGGTCGTCATATAATAAGCTAGAGGCGATCTTCGGGAATGCGTTACAGCGACGATCACAGCGAGAAAACCAAGAACCGCGTGGTGAAGATTGCGGCGGCGCAAATGCGCAAGCGCGGTCCCGACAACGTGGGCGTTGCCGATGTCATGAGCCGCGCGGGCCTGACGCACGGTGGCTTTTACGCGCACTTCAATTCGAAGGATGATCTGATCGCGACCGCAGTCGATCGCATGTTCGAGGAATCGCGCGCGCGGTTTCGCGAGTGGACTGAGGGAAAGAATCAGCTCGACGCGTTGCGCGCTTACATCAACGCCTATGTTTCAAAGTCGCATCGCGACAAACCGGAAAACGGCTGCGCTATCGCTGCGCTCTCCAGCGACATCGGCCGGCAAGGCTCGAAAGCGCGCACCGCCTATGATGCCGGCATTGTCGGGCTTGCTCGTGCGATCGAAACGCTATTGCCGGTCGAAGATCCACTGAGGCGCCGTGCGCTTGCGCTTTCGATGCTCGCCGAAATGACCGGCGCCGTGGCCGCTGCCCGCGCGGTTAGCGATCCGATGCTCTCGGAAGAAATTCTGGCCAGCGCCCGCCGCTCGTTGCGCGCCCGCGCGGGCCTTCCAGAATCGAAGCAATAAGGAACGAGCACATGGCTTACGTCAAAGATCTCGATACCGCAGAACTCACCGGCCTGGAGACCAGATGAAATTCTTTGCCGCCGGCGGCCTCAATTATCGCGGCATCGGCCACAAGCTTGGCTTCAGTGTTGCAACCGTTGAAAAAGGGCGGGTCGTCTTCGAAGCGACACCTGGCGAGGACTCGTACAACCCGCTCGGCAGCGTCCACGGGGGGTACCTCGCGACGTTGCTCGACAGCGCTCTTGGCTGCGCCGTCCATTCGAGTCTTAAAACTGGCCTCGCCTATACGACGCTGGAACTGAAGGTCAGCTATCTGCGCGCGATGACAGCCGCGACCGGCCCGATCAAAGCGGAGGGCAGGGTGATCCAAACCGGCCGCCGTGCTGCATTCGCCGAAGGCGAAATTAAAGACGCCGAAGGCCGCGTCTACGCTACCGCAACAACAACCTGCTTGGTGTTCGACAAATGACAACGCTCCTTCACCGTATCCGCCAACTCCCGCGTCGCGCTTGGGTCGTCTTCGCGCTCGCAGTCCTCATCGGCACGGGCGGCATTTTCTGGCTCAACGCTGCACCGAGCCGGGTTTCGACCGACAATGCCTATTTGAAGGCGGACATCAGCTTTATCGCGCCACGCGTGCGCGGCCTTGTTGCGGCGATCCTGGTCAAAGACAACCAGGTCGTGCGCGCGGGCGACGCGTTGGTTCGCCTGGACGACACCGAATATGCGTCGCGCGTGCGGTCTGCCGAAGCCGACGTTCGCGAAGGCGACGCGAATGTTGCCGCTGCACACGCCGCTCTCGAACGTCTTGGTGCTGAACAATCGCTCGCTCGCGCGAACTTGTTGGAGGCACGTACGTCAATTGCATCGGCTGAAGCCGAGCGCAGCCGTGCGCGGGACGATCGCACACGATACTTGGCGCTGGTGGACAAGGGTTACGTTGCGCGCCAGCGTTTCGAGACTGCGTCGGCGACGGCGACCACTGCGGACGCGAACGTCGACAAGGCGCGCGCCGCTTCTACGGTCGCTCAGAGCCAGGTAGAGGTCAGTCTGCGTCGGCGCGCCGAACTCGAGGCAGCCGTGAAGCAAGCCGAAGCACAGAAGGCAAAGGCCGAGGCGGCGCTCGCGCTTGCGCGGCAAGACTTGGGTGACACGGTCATCCGCGCGCCAGTCGATGGCGTCATCGGCAACCGCAAGATCGAAACGGGCGAATACGTTCAGGCGGGCACGCGTCTGATGGCTGTTGTCTCCAGCGACAACCTCTACGTCGTCGCCAACTTCAAAGAGACGCAGACCGACCGCATGCTCCCCGGTCAGAAAGCGAAGATCTACGTCGATGCTTTGTCGGGCGATCCGCTGGAAGGTACCGTGGAAAGCCTGGCGCCTGCGTCCGGCTCGGAGTTCGCGCTGCTGCCTTTTGAGCCTGGCACCGGCAACTTCACCAAAATCGTCCAGCGCGTGCCTGTGCGGATCAAATTATCGAAGGACGCCGTTCTGACACGCCTACGGCCCGGTCTCTCCGCGTCGGCGACGGTGGATCTGGTTCCTACCACGGCTGCGCAACTCGCGGCCCTTCAGTAGGTCGGCCGTGGCGACCGCGGGCTTCCAAGCATTCGTTGCGGTATCATAATACCACACGTGATTTCTCGCGCTTTTTAGCCGCATTTGGGGGTGGTGTGCATTGACTTGCGCGTGTGGGCCCCGTACTCACCGCGGCTTCGTTTGAACCCTAACTGAAATTCGGACACTTCATGTCGACCTATTCGATGAAGGCGTCGGAGATCAAGAAGGACTGGGTGCTGATCGATGCCGAAGGGCTCGTTCTCGGCCGCCTAGCCGCTGTGATCGCGACGCGCCTGCGCGGCAAGCATAAGCCTTCGTACACGCCCCACATGGATTGCGGCGACAACGTCGTCGTCGTGAATGCGGAGAAGGTGGTTCTCACCGGCAACAAGATGACGAAGAAGATCTTTAACTATCACACCGGTTATCCGGGCGGGATCAAGGACCGCGTCGTGGGCAAGCTGCTCACCGGCAAGCGGCCGCAGCAGGTGGTGGAGAAGGCTGTCGAGCGCATGCTGCCAGGCGGCGTGCTCGGCCGCGCGCAGCTCGGTCACCTTTTTGTCTATGTTGGGCCAGAGCATAAGCAGACGGCGCAGCAGCCGAAGACGCTCGATGTCAAATCCATGAACGCTAAGAACGTGAGGCGCTAACCGATGGCCGATGAAGTTCGTTCATTCAGCGACGTGAAAGCAACGCTGATCAAGCGCCCGGCGACCGATCAGAAGCCGCAAGCAGAGCCGACGAAGAAGCGCGACGCCCAGGGGCGCTCGTACGCCACCGGCCGCCGCAAGAATGCGGTTGCGCGCGTTTGGATTAAGCCGGGCTCCGGCAAGGTCACCGTCAACGACCGCGAGGAAGCGACGTATTTTGCTCGGCCGGTGCTGCGCATGATCTTGCGCCAGCCGCTGGTTGTGACGAACCGCGAGACGCAGTTCGATGTGGTGGCCACCGTGAAGGGTGGCGGTTTGTCAGGCCAGGCCGGCGCAGTTCGTCACGGCATCTCCCGTGCGCTCGTGAACTATGAGCCGGAACTGAAGCCGATCTTGAAGAAGGTCGGCTTCATGACCCGCGACAGCCGCATGGTCGAGCGTAAAAAGTACGGCAAGGCGAAGGCCCGCCGCAGCTTCCAGTTCTCGAAGCGGTAAGCTCAGCGAATATAACGCAGTTTGCGAAGGGCGTTCCGGCGACGGAGCGCCCTTTTTTCTTTCGCCCGATGCGCGATAGGTTCGCGCCTAGGGTTTGAAGGATGATCGCATGACGACGTTTAAGGGCTTGCCGAAGGATTTCTTCACGTTCTTCAAGGAGCTCGCGAAGAACAACGAACGGCCTTGGTTTGAGGCGAATAAGCAGCGGTACAAGGATGTGGTGATCGCGCCGCTGTGCGATTTTATGGAGGCGATGGCGCCTCGGGTGGCGAAGATCTCAAAGCATATCGTTGTCGATCCGCGACCGAACGGCGGGTCGATGTTTCGCATCTATCGGGATGTGCGTTTCGGCAAAGATAAAAGTCCCTACAAGACGCATGCGGGCGTGCACTTCCGTCATGGGCTTGGCAAGGACGCGCATGTGCCGGGCTTTTACATGCACTTTGCCGTGGACGAGGTGTTTTTCGGCGGTGGCGTTTGGATGCCGGAGCCTGATGGCTTGAACAAAGTTCGGCGCACAATCGCGGACAACCCAAAGGTCTGGAAGAAGGTCGTTGAGGACAAAGCGTTCGCGAAGACGTTCAAGGAACTACGCGGTGAGGGGTTGAGCCGGCCGCCGAAGGGTTTCGATCCGGAGCATCCCTATATCGGCGATATCAAGCGCAAGAGCTTCTTTGCGATGCACGAGAGTTCTGTGAAAGCCGCGCAATCGGCGGGCTTGGCCGACGAGGTCGAGGCTACGTTTCGCGCGGGCAAACCGCTGATGGCGTTCTTGTGTAAAGCCCTCGGCGCGCCGTTCTGATCTGTCTCAGTAGCGCAGCGAGGCTTCTATACCGAACGTGCGCGGCGGTGCCACGATCTGTTGCAGCAAGCCAAAACTTGCCAGGTCGAAAGCCATGTTCAGGTACTTCTCGTCGCCGAGGTTGTGTCCGAAGACTGCAAACTCCCATTTGCCGTCGTCAAGGACGTACGCGGCATGTGCGTCCAGGACCCAATAGCCGTCCTGCACGATCAACGGATCGTTTGCGGGGTCGAAGAACACTTTGCTGCGATAAGACGCCGATCCCACAAAGTCTATGCTGTCGCCGCCGCCAAGCGGAACTGTGTATTCGCCGATGCCAGTCAGCGAAAATTGCGGAGCGTTCGGCAGCGTGTTGCCGGAGTAGTTTTGCGCGGCAGGTCCGCGGCTCGAGACGTATTTGTCCAGCTTCGCTTGCAGCCATTCGGCGCTGAGGCGCACCGTCAGATTATCGATCGGTTTGGCGATAGCCTCGACGTCGATACCCTTGATCGTGGATTTCTGCGCGTTGTCGAGCACGTCTGCGGTCAAGCCGCCCGGCGGCGTGGTCAGCACGTGGACCTGCAGATCCTTGTAGTCGTAGTAGAACGCCGAGGCGTTGAGGCGCAGCGTGTCGCCGAGCAGGTCGCTCTTGAAGCCGATCTCGTAGGCCTTGTTGTTTTCCGATCTGACCGGCGCAACCTGACCGGCTGCGGTTGGCGTGTTGATGTCGAGGAAGCCGCCGTTGAAACCACCGCTCTTGAAGCCGGTCGAGAAACTCGCATATGCCATGATCTTGTCGGTGAA
Source organism: Alphaproteobacteria bacterium (assembly GCA_031365165.1). GTDB lineage: Bacteria > Pseudomonadota > Alphaproteobacteria > Micropepsales > Micropepsaceae > SZUA-430. Next base: position 6,308 of record JANLXP010000364.1, on the reverse strand, counting down.
ATGATGATCGAGCGCGACTTTCCAAGAAAACGCACTTTTATCGATGCTCTCGTTGAAGCCGCCGCCCCATAGCGGCTGCGGCGCCGTAAAGACCTCAAACCCACCGGACTGGCCGATGATCGTGCCGTTGAGCGTGAAGTCCTTCGACTCGTTCGTGTAGCGCCCACCTAGGGTCAGGCGGGTGTCCGGGAGGACTTCGAAATCCGCCTGACCGAAGGCCGCGTAAGCCGTGGTTTTCTGTTTGCTGTGCGCGGTGCCGGTTTGCGAGCAGAATTGTGTGAAGTTGATGAGATCGGCCGGGACGCACTCGCCCGCGCCGGGGCCGAACGCGAGGTCAAGGTCGTGAAAGATGTCGATCGATTGATCTTGCTTGAGCGTCTCACCCAGATAGTAAAGTCCGGCAACCCAATTCAGCTTTTCGCTTTCGCCGGCCAAGCGGAATTCCTGCGTGAAGGTGTTCGAGGTCACGCCGAAGTCAATTTGAAGCAGGTTGAGCGGGCCCGCGTCCGAGTCCTCCGGATGAAGCTTGTCGTTGTGTTCGAGCGCAGTGATGGACGTCAGCGTCATGCCGCCCAAGTCGTAGTTGGCGGCGACCGAAAAGCCCTCGTTCTCAACGTCGAGATGCTGTCTGCGATTGTAACTGCCTTTGTAGAGGTCGGGATTGGTCGGATCGAAGAACAAGTCGGTGCATAGGCTGGCATTGATATCGGCCTGCGAGCAGGGGTCGAACGAGACGCCGTTGAACGAAAGCGTCCCGACTTTGTGGTACTCGGTCGGCAACGTATCGACCTTTGCGCCGTGCACGTTGAAAAGCACGGAGAGGTTCTCGACCGGCGTTACTTGCCACAGCGCGCGGGCCGCAACGCTGTCGGTGCCGCTGACCCGGTCGCCGGTCAGCAGGTTGCGCATGAAGCCGTCGGATTTGTCCCAAATCGCCGAAATGCGCGCTGCGGAATAGTCGTCGGTCGGCACATTCACGAAGCCTTGCAGCTCGTAGGTGTTGTACGAGCTGTAGCTGGCCGTCGCACCGAATCCGTACGCGTCAGCCGGTTTGTTCGAGATAAAGTTGATCGCGCCGCCGGAGGTGTTACGGCCGTAGAGCGTGCCTTGCGGTCCCTTCAACACTTCGATGCGCTCAAGATCGAAGGCTTGGAACGTCTGCGCAGACGGGGCGCTCATATAGACTTCGTCGTTGTAGATGCCGTTCGGGCCGGCGTTGTTCGTGTTGAAGTCGTTGTTGCCGACGCCACGCACCGCGAGGATAGGTTGGTTCCCCCGACCGGAGGGGAGCGAGATCGTCACGCCCGGAACGAAGTCGGCGATCCTGTCGCTTGAGTTGATGCCAAGGCTCTTGATGTTTTTCGCGCTGAGCGCATTCACCGTTCCCGGCACGTCTTGTGCGTTCTGCTTGCGCTTTTGCGCCGTGACCACGACCTTTTCGATCTTGTCGTCGTCCGTAGCTGCCGGCGCGGGTTGTGCGAACGCGGGCGCGCTAAGTGTGGCGAGCGCCAGTGTCGAGAGCAAAGCATAGAAGCCGGATTGGTGCGCACGCGTCGTCATGGGGGCCTCGATGAACGCGGGGAGCCGCGCGGTACGGTCACTTTCGCGTTGGAAAGGTAAAGCGAATGTTGCCGCCGGCGCAATTGCCAAGGCTTGCACGTAAGACTTTTATGTCCCCGGGAAATTCAACTGCGCAGAGAAACGATCTTGCGGGCGACGAGGAATGCAACCAAAGCGTAGAACGCAAGCGCAGCAAAATTGAACAAGATCACGGCCACCGCCACGTTTGATGCGCCAAAAGGCCCGGCTATGGCCCCGGCGACCGCAGGTCCGACGCCGTTTCCGAGCGCCACAAGTCCGTTGGCTGCGGCAAACAACCGGCCCGAGCGATCTACCGCCGCAACCAAGCCGAGCTGATAAACGACGGACGACAGGTTGGTGATCGCCTGAATGGCGTTCGCGGCGAAATAAATGGCCGGATCGTTCGTGTAGGAAATCACAACGATCGAAGCGACATTGACCGCGACGAGGCCGAAGAGCGGCGCAAAGCGTCCGGCGCGCAGACCCACGACGGCGGTGCCAACGACACCGACGAGCAATAGAAGCGTCGCCAGCGACAAGAAGGCGCCGATCGTTTCGTCGCTCAGCTTCGCGTTCGAACCGTAGATGCCCACGAGCGTCCAAAATGAACCTTGGCCGAGCTGCGTCAGAAAGATCGCCGGCAACGTCAGCCAGCCTAGTCCGATGGACTCTCGTGCGGTGGCGTTGCCTCTCGCTTGAGGGTGCATGGCTGGCGCCGGCAGTCGATTCAACACTACGGCACCGGCTACGCAGGTCGCCAACAGCGCGAGATAGGGCGCGCGATAGCCGAGCGCCGGTATCAAGAGAGGAATGACCAAAAGCCAAAACGATCCGTTCAGAACCGCAACAATTGTCAGTCCCGAGATCAACCGCTCCCGGTCGAGTCCGCGCGCAACCACGGCGGACACCTCCGCGGTCACGATTCCGGCACCGATGCCGGCCACGAACCTTGCGCCTGCCAGCAGGAATATTTCCGGCGAAAGGAGCGAAAGGGCGTTCCCCAACGCTGCGAGCGCGGCACCCACCATAGCCGTCGTGCGCCGCGAGCGCGGTTGAGTCCAGCCGGAAAAGGCCAGCGTGGTCAGCGCCGCCGTAATCGCTTCCATGCTGAGCAGATAGCCTGCGGATTTTTCGGCATAGCCTGCGCCCGCCATCAACGCGCCGACCACGAACGGTAACACGAACGCGCTGGTCGTCGCGACCAGCTGCGCGCCGATCGTCGGGATGAAGATCGCCCGGTCACGCCGAACCTGCCGAGCCATCAAGATCCCCGCAAAGGCCGAGCGTTTCTTCTAGGGGATTTGACTTCTCCCGTCGAGTTCGCGTCGTGCTTATGCTCCTGGGGCCGAAAGCGCTGTCGGCGTTCTTGTGCAAAGCTCCCGGCGCGCCGTTTTGATTCGAGGTTGTGATGCGGTTCGTCGTGACGATGGCCTGCTTGTTGTGCGCGGCGGTGCCTGCGTTTGCCGGGGAGCGTGAGCGGGCGGTGGCGGTCGACGGGCTCGCACGCAGCTATACTCTGATTACGCCGGACAAGGTCCCGGCGCCGCTGCCGTTGCTCATCGTCTATCACGGCGGCGGGCAGACGGCGGAACGTTCGCGGCGCTACACGCGCTTCGACGAGTGGGCAGGGCGTCAGAACTATGCCGTCGTCTATCCGCAAGGTAGGAACAACCAGTGGAACGACGGACGCGTGTCAGACGACATTGCCGAGCGAGACGCGGACGATGTCGAGTTCACGCGCAAGATTATCGACCAGCTTGTGGGCGAGGGCGTGGCTGACAGCGGGCGTGTGTTTCTGACCGGAGCCTCGAACGGGGGCATGATGGCGCTTCGGGCCGCTTGCGAGCTGGGACCTGTTATCGCGGGGATCGCGCCCGTGGTCGCGAACTTGCCGGTCGATTGGGATTGCCGCGCCAAGGCGATGCCCGCGCTCTTCATTCAGGGCACGGACGATGAATTCATGCCGTACGAAGGCGGTCAGGTAGCGGCAGGCAAGACGCGGCGTAATTTGGGAAACGTGCGCAGCGTCGACGAAACGATCGCTATCTTCGAACGTATGAACGGCTGCGCCGGCGTGAAAGAGACCAAGACGCTGGATGAAGTGGGCCGCGACAAGACTGCCGCGGTCATAACCGACTATGACTGCAAGAGCGCGCCGTTGCGGCAGATCGAAATCCAAGGCGGCGGGCACACCTGGCCGGGTGCCCGCACGGGCGTGCTTGCGGATTGGGTGCTCGGCAATACGAGCGAGGAAGTGAACGCGACCGCCGAGATTTGGAATTTCTTCAAGGCGCTGCCGGGGCGTTAGGACGAACCGCAGCCACCTCCGCCACCGCAACCACTGCCGCCGCCATCTCCACCACCACCGCCCTCGCCACCGCCACCTTCGCCGCCACCTTCACCACCCTCACCGCCGGTGGTGTGCTTTCCGCCGGACGAAGTGCCGATGAAGGGTATGAAGGACGAGGAGCCGTCGTCGCCTCCCTTGCCGCGTTTCTTGCCAGAGCGGTTTGCGTCGGCCCCTAAGAGACCGAGCAGCAGGACTGCCGCCGCTGCAATGCCACCGATGACGTAGGCGGCTGCGGTGACGTCCTTGCCGGCGCCATCGGCTGCCGCTGCCGCACTTGCGGTGAGTGCGCCCGTTATGGCGAGAGCGGCGCCGGCCCAGAGCGCACTCAGCTTCGGTTTTCGGACGATGAAGTGCGTTCTTTCGTCGACCCAGCGTTGGTGTGAGGCACTTGCGAACCGCGCGTCGGCTGGCGGCCAAAACTCGGAAGGAGGCTCGGCCGCGAATTCTTCGCGGTAGAGCGCCAAGGTCTCAGCGTATTGTTTGCGGTATTTGGCGTCTTCGTTTGTGCCGCCCATTGTTGGGCCGTGGTGCAGCGGGCGGCCGAGAAGCTCTGCACACATCTCGTCCCAGTATGAACGCGTAAACGTTAGGTGCAGGTGCCAGACTTGGTCGACAACATTGGATGGCGTGACTGGTGTCGAAGCCGTCGCGGCGAGGTAGATGAATTTCTTGTACTCGTCGGCGGCGCGGCGTGCGAACGCGTTCGACCAACCGTTCTCGTGCGCCAAGCGGTCGGTGAAGCGAATTCGCGCGCGGGTATCGTCGATTTGAAAGTCCTTGAGCTTGTTCCAAAGCTCGAGATCGACCGGCATACACTTCTCCCTCAGTTGTTGTCAGCGCATAGGTGGTGAGCGGTTGCGACAGAAACGTGAAGGTGTTTCACGGTCGGTCACGAGCATTTGTCCGCTTATGCTCACGGACGAGATTAGTGCCGCATGGACCCCGACCGTCGCTTTGTGCAAAATAGTTCAGGGATTTGGGGGAGTTACATGCGCATTGCAGCAATTTTTGCCTTCGCCACGGCGGCGGCCACACTGGCATGGGCCGCAGACGTTCAGCGTGTCGAGCGCGGGGTTCTGGTCACGGAGAACGTGCCCGAGACGCCGGCCGCGCTGAAAGACACGCTGCTGCAATATCAGAACGTGCGCGGGGCCTCGTTTGAGGATTGGACGCCCGATGGAAAGTCGATCCTGATCGCGACACGGTTCGCCGACACGGCGCAATTGCACCGGGTGGACATGCCGCTGGGTCTGAGGCGGCAGTTGACGTTCTTCCCCGAACCAGTGGGCGCCGGCGCCTATCGGCCGGACAATGGTCCGCGCACCATCCTCTACGGCAAGGATCGCGGCGGCGACGAGAATTTTCAGCTTTATCTGATGGACGAGCGCGAGGGCGCCTCGACTATGTTCACCGACGGGACGTCGCGCAATCAGGGCGGGACGTTCTCGGACGACGGATCGCTGATCGCGTGGTCGAGCGTCGCGAAGGATAGCGCGAAGTACAAGATTCTTGTCGCAAACGGGCGCGCACCGAAAGAACCGCGCGTTGTTCTCGACGAGGAGGGTGCTTGGTTTCCACGCGGGTTCTCGCCAGACAACAGCAAGTTGCTCGTCGGAAAGTCGGTATCGGTCAACGAGAGCTATCTCTATTTGATCGACCTCAAGACGGGTGTGCGGACGCAAATCAATCCGTCGACGAAGCAGATTTCTTACAATGACGCGGCGTTCTCGGCTGACGGAAAGTCGCTTTACGTCGTGTCGGACGAGGACAGCGAGTTCTTGCGGCTCGTGCGCATCAACTTGAAGGACAATTCGAAGACGACGATTTCGGGCGGCATCGATTGGAATGTCGACGGCTTCGACATTACCCGCGACCGCAAGACGATCGCTTACGTGACGAACGAGGCGGGTGTCAGCCGCGTCTATCTGATCGACGCGGCGAGCGGAGCGAAGTTGCCCGCGCCGGAATTGCCGACCTCCGTCTTTTCAGGCTTAGGGTTTTCGCCGGATGGGACGAAGCTGGCGCTGTCATTGTCGAATGCACAGACGTCTGGCGACGTGTGGGTGTGGGACCTGAAAGCGCGCAAGCTCACGCGTTGGACGGAAAGTGAGGTCGGCGGCATCGATCCGTCGACATTCGTGCAGCCGACATTGATCTCCTGGCCGACGTTCGATCAGGTTGGTGGCAAGCCGCGTACGATCACGGGCTTTCAGTATCTTCCGCCGGGACCCGGACCTCATCCGGTGCTCATCAACATTCACGGCGGCCCGGAGTCGCAATCGCAGCCAGGCTTCTCCAGTAACACGCAGTTGATGGTCAAGAAGCTTGGCATAGCCGTGATCTCGCCGAACGTGCGCGGGTCAACGGGCTATGGGAA
>JANLXP010000347.1:0-1465 GCA_031365165.1 Alphaproteobacteria bacterium | reverse complement strand
CGCTCGGCGTGCGCGGCGCCGCGGCTGTTGTCGGTGGTTGCCCGCCGCTGCTGATGGAGGAGGCGAAGGACCCGATCTATTTGCGCAAGCCGAAGTGCCGCGAGGTTTCAAACCGTGTGACGTCGCTTCTGTTGCGCAAGGAGATTTCGCTCGTCGTCATCGCCGCGCGCTGGCCCTACTACACCGAAGGCAATTTGGACGAAGGGCCCGAGACGAACCGCTTCAACACGGGCAGCGTCGAGAAGAACCGCACGGTGTTCTATGCGTCGGTGCGCGGCACGATCGAGCGCATTCTGGCCAGCGGGCACAAGGTGGCGTTGATCGGGCCGATCCCGGAACTGAAGATGCATCTACCGAACGCGATGATGAAGGCGATGATGCGCGGCCAGCCCCAAGACTTCTCGCTGCCGTTCGCGTCGTTCGCGAAGCGGCAGGTTGAGACGTTCAAGCTGCTGGCTGAGTTGGACGCGCTGCCCGGCGTTCGGGTCGTCTATCCTCACAAGGTGCTGTGCGACGCCACGACGTGCCGCACGACGGCGGACGGCATGCCGCTTTACTTCGACGACGATCATTTGGGGGCGTTCGGCACCAAGGCGATCGAGAGCGTGCTTGCCGATGCGCTCGACACCCACGCGGCGTTCGACGCGCCGTCGCAGTAACTATTCGCGGACGACGAACCAGGAGGCGTAGCGGTTTTGCTCGTCGATCTCGTCGTGCTCGCCGCCCACGGTGTGGACCTTGAGCTTGTGCGCTGCGGCGAAGTCGTCGACCGCCTTCTTCGTGTGCGGCCACTTGTCGGAATAGTCGTGGCCCGCAAACACGCCGCCGTCTTTGATCTTCGGGTACCAGTCGATGAGCGCCGAGCCGCCGTCTTGGCCGGTGGCGGCGAAGCCGTCGATGTAGATGAAGTCGAAGTACTTGTCGGGGAAGAGCGGCAGCGCTTCGTCGAATTTCATCTTCAAGATGCAGTTGCGCTTCCGGTGGGCCACGAGAAGGGCCAACGCCACCTTGTATTGATCGATGGTGTGCTTGCGGTCGCCGTACATGTCGATCGAGTAGAGATAGTCGATGCTCGATTTCTTCAAGATCAGATCCGAGAACACGCCGTTGGCGACGCCAAGTTCGGCGGCGATGCCGCGCAGCCGCTGCTCGTCGGGCCCCTGCCCTGCGATGGCGAGATGCAGCGACGGCCGGCGCGCCAAAACGGCGATCGCGGCATCGAGTTGCTTCAGCGGATGCAGCCGGGCCACCGAACCCATCATGGCGACGCCGGTCGGCAGGCCGAACGCCGCGCGCGCCTCTTGGCGGCCGATCTCGACCGACTTGTCCTCGAAACCGTGCGGAACGTGGACAAGATGTTTGCGGTAGCGCTGCGGGTAGGCCCCATAGTCGCGCCACGTCTCGTTGGAGTTGACCGTGATGGTGTCGTAGAAACCGGTCAGTCCGAGCCCCTTGTCGATCGCCC
>JANLXP010000299.1:0-2554 GCA_031365165.1 Alphaproteobacteria bacterium | reverse complement strand
CCCATGTCCATCAAAGTTGGCGACCGCATCCCCTCCGTGACCCTTATGCACATGACGGAAAAGGGTCCGGGCCCCGTCACCACGGACGAGTTGTTCGGCAAGAAGAAGGTGGTCCTGTTCGCGGTACCTGGCGCCTATACGCCGACCTGCTCCGCCCGCCATCTGCCCGGCTACGTCGAACACGCCGGCGACTTCAAGAAAAAGGGTGTGGACGCGATCGTCTGCCTCTCCGTCAACGACGCCTTCGTCATGGGCGCTTGGGGGCGTGAGCAGAACGCTGCCGGCAAGATCGACATGGTGGCCGACGGCAACGGCGACTTGACGAAGAAACTCGGCCTCGAAATGGACGCATCGAAATTCGGCATGGGCGTTCGCAGCCAGCGCTACGCCGCCGTGATCGAAGACATGGTGGTCAAGAGCCTCGAAGTCGAAGAACCGGGCGCCTTCAAAGTCTCGAGCGCCGATCACATGCTGGGCGTCCTGTAAGCAGCAAGTTCGGGAATAGGGAAAGTGGGAGCGCCCGTCGGGTGCTCCCTTTTTCTTGTCACGCGCCGTTCGCCGGCAAGTACACCGAATACTCGAACCCCGAACCCGCGTTGAGCGTCGTGGTCACGAACCCATTCCGCCGATCCTGAACGTACTCGACGTACGGCTTCAGCGAGTTCTTGAAAATCTTCACGTTGTCGGCAAACACCACCGACCCGCGCCGCAGCTTCGGTGTCAGCAGTTTGAGCAGTGGGATATACGCGTCCTTCCACCCGTCGAGCAAAACCATGTCGATCGGCGCGGCCACGTCGCGCAGCGTTTCCATCGCATCGCCGACCCGAATCTCGATGAAGCGCTCAAGCCCCGCATCGCCGAAATTCCGCCGTGCAGTTTCCGCCTTATTGGCTTCGAGTTCCGCCGTGATCACCTGGCCGCCGCCATTGTCGCGCACCGCAGCCGCCAAATAGATCGTTGAAAATCCGAACGACGTGCCGAACTCGACGACGCGCCGCGCATCGATCGCGCGCGCGGTGTTGTACATAAGCTCGCCCGCCTCGTACCCGATCTTGAGATGCGCATCCTTCAGCCGGGGCGTTACCGCTTCGAACCACGAACGTCCTCGCAACAGCGCTGCCAGCCCCGTGGGAAAGGCGCGCAACATCACGAACTTGTCGAGTTTCGATTCCCGGTGCAGCCGGTCGAGCGTATTGCCGACCTTGGGGTCGGCGCGCATCCAAAGCGCCCCGGCATTGCGTTGACCAGACATCGTGAGCCCCAACTGACGTGCCGACTGTGCCGAGCGCAACTACGCTGAGCAAGAGAATTGGCGGTTTGCAGCCCGCGTGCGACCTCCTAAACTGCGGCCAAGAGAACGTCGGGACCGTACGTGTCGCCAGAAAACGAGACGCCGGAGGGGCAGGGCAGGGGGACAGAGCGTCAAGCGCGTCCCGCCTCACGCTTCGACGCGCCGTCGATCGCGAACGCCTCGCTGATCACCGTGCTGTTCGCGGATGTCGCGTCCTCGACCGCGCAAATCGCCGACCTCGACATCGAAGAGGCGCAAGAACTGCTCGACCACGCAGTCGCCCGCATGCGCCAACGCGTGCGCCAGTTCGGCGGCACCGTCGCGCGCGTTCAGGGCGACGGCGTCATGGCGATCTTTGGCGCGCCGACGGCTTACGAAGATCACGCGCTGCGCGCTCTCTGTGCTGGCCAAGCGATCTGCGAGGATTTCCGATCGCTGCCCGCGGCCGGCACAGGTGGCTTCAGCGCTGTGCGCGTCGGCGTGCATTCCGGCCGCGCCTTAATCCGAACGCTCAAGAGCACGCGAGGCGAGGATTACGACGCGGTCGGACCCGACGTGAATTTCACCGCAAAGATCGAAAGCCGCGCGCCACATAACGGTGTGCTGTTCACGGGCGAAACGCTGGCGCTTGCAGGCCCGATGGTCGTGGCCGACGCTCGCGGCGAGATCGTCGTAGCGCCAACCCGCGCGCTAAGCCTCTACGAGCTGTCGACGATCGCGTTCGACCGCAACCTATCACACGTACTCGACAACGATGGGGCGCTCCCACTCGTCGGCCGCGAAGATGCGCTGCAGCGCGTGCTGCAGACGATCGACGCCAAGGCCGCGACAGGCACCTCAATAGCGCTGATCGGAGAAGCGGGCATCGGCAAGACGCGATTGTCGCATGAGGCTGCGCGCACAGTACGTGCGCTGGGCGCGCGCGTAGAAGAGATCGCGGGCATCTCCGTCTTTCGTCACACGCCCTTCGCATCGCTGAGAGCATTGGTTCGCAACCTGCTCGGCTGCACCGCCTCGTGTTCGGCGCAACAACTGAGTGCGGCAGCGCGTGTCCGCGATGTTCCGTCAGAGCTGCAGTCGGGCCTTCTCGAAGCCGCGGGCGCCGCCGTGGACGACCGGTCGTGGAGCGCGCTGACTGCGCAAGGGCGCCGAGAAACAATGTTCGCGGCTGTTGCGAACTTGGTGGAGCTCACCGCCCGGCGACAACCACTCTTGGTGTTGGTCGAAGACGTGCACAATCTCGACCCCGAGACTGTTGATTTC
>JANLXP010000296.1:0-1471 GCA_031365165.1 Alphaproteobacteria bacterium | reverse complement strand
GCGATCTGCAAGATCTTGCCGCCGACGTCCACGGCCACCCGGTCGGTGATGCGCGTGTCTTGCGTCTTCGTCGCCAGGAAGTCGTTCCAGTCGGCCACCGAAATCGGCATGCGGTAGGCGTCGTTCAGCGCCGCTTGGCTCTCGGTGATCTTCGGCTGGTTCACGAAATAGACGTTGCAGTTGGCGCCGTCCGTCGCGCCCGCGGGTTTGACCGTGATGATGCCGTCGTCATCCTTCGGCCCCACGTCCCAACCGTCGGGGAATTCGATCTCGAACTCGGGCTGCTTCAACGTGAAGGCGGTAAGGAAGAGGGCGAGCGTTGCGATGGCGATAACGTGGGAGCGGCGGCGCACGTGGATCTCCGGTGTGGTGCGGGGCCAAAGTGGGCTGGGCGCGGGAAGAATGCAAATGAGGCGCCGGCGTGTTCAAAACGATTGTCGCCAATACAGGGACCGCACGGCATTCACTGCAGCTTTGCGAATTACGCCGGTGGTTCTATTGGAACCAGCAGCGTGAACTGAGAGCCTGGGGTTCGCGCGTCCACGCTGAACACGGCGCCGAGCTGTTCTGCAAAGGCGCGCACGACGCGCATGCCGAGGCTCTTGGCGGCCTTGGGATCGAAGTCGGCGGGCATGCCCACGCCGTCGTCGGCCACCGTCAGAACGATATGGCCTTCGCCTTTTCGCGCAAGGACAACGTGGACCTTGCCATCGGTGCGCGCGGGGTATGCGTATTTGACGGCGTTCGTAATCAGCTCGTTTGCGATCAACACCAAGGGAATCGCGAAATCCGTTGCGACGCGAATGCCGTCCTCGACCACGACTTCCACCGCATGGCCGGAGACCGACAGGTTCAAGTCGCTGCAGACTTCGCGCAGATAGCCGCCGAGCTCGATCACTGCGATATCGTCGTTTTTGTAAAGGCGCTCGTGCGCCCGCGCGATGGCCGAAACGCGACTGGCGGCATCCATCAATCGCTGCCGAAGTGCGGGATCGGTCCCGTCGCCCATTTGCAGCGTCAGCAAGGCGGAGACGATTTGCAGGCTGTTCTTGACGCGGTGATTGATCTCTTTGAGGAGGACCTGTTGGCGTTCGACGGCGGCCTTGAGCCGCTGCTCGCGCCGTTCGCGTTCGATGGCCATGCCCAAAATATTGGCTGCCCCCTGCAGGAAGGGAATATCGTTTTCGGTGAATGCGCCCTCGGAATGCGCGTCGACCTCAAGCACGCCGAAGGGTGCGCCCTCACCTTGCAGGATGACGTTCATGGCACGCCGGATGCCGTGGTCCCTGAAAAGACTTGGGGTTCGAAAGCGTTCCTCGTTTTCCAGATGGTTCGAGATGACGGGCTTGCCCGTGCGGAGCGCAAAGCCGGCCGGCGATTCCAGATCGGCGCCCACGCGCGCCGAACCGATGACGCCTTCGTGCCAGCCAATTCCGGCGCGCACCACAAATTCCTTTTGCTGCGGGAGATA
>JANLXP010000287.1:0-1878 GCA_031365165.1 Alphaproteobacteria bacterium | reverse complement strand
GTGCCGACGACGGAGCCGCGTCTCTACGGCGCGTGCAACAACCCGTGGGAACTCGACCATTCGGTCGGCGGGTCGTCGGGCGGGTCAGGCTGCGCAGTGGCGGCGGGGATTGTGCCGATTGCGCATGCGAATGACGGTGGCGGCTCGATCCGGGCGCCGGCCTCGGCGAACGGGCTTGTAGGCTTGAAGCCGACGCGCGGGCGCAATCCGCTTGGGCCCGATCTCGGGGACATTATGGGTGGGCTGGTGTGCGAGGGCGTGGTGACGCGCAGCGTACGGGATACGGCTGCAGCACTCGACGTGACCGCCGGTAACGAGATGGGCGATCCCTACTGGGCGCCGCCGAAGCCGCGTTCTTACCTCGACGAATGTCAGAGCCCGCCTGCAAAGCTCCGCATCGGGTTTGCGACGCAGAGCCTTTTTCAGAAGCCGTTCGACAAGGAGTGCGTGGCCGCAGTCCAGGAAACGGCGAAGTTGCTCGAGTCGCTTGGCCATCAGGTCGAGGAGGCGTCACCGACGGTCGACTCCGGCATCTTGATGACGTCGTTCTTGCCGATTTGGGCGGCGGGGCTTGCGATGCTGATCGACGGCACTGCGATGATGACGGGGCGCGCGCCGCATGAGGCCGACTTCGAGGGGCTGACCTGGGGGCTCTATCAGATGGGCAAGCAGATCACGGCTTCGCAGTATCAGATGTGTTGGTTTCAGGTGCACGCGATCAGCCGTCAGATTGCGCAGTTCCATCAGACGTACGACGTGTGGTTGGCGACGACGTTGGGCGCGCCGGTCGTGCGTAACGGGACATTCGACTTTCACGAGCGCGACCCGATGAAGGCGTTCGCGCCTATCATCGACTATCTGCCCACGACGGCGCTTGCGAATGCGACGGGGCAGCCCGCGATTTCGCTGCCGCTCGCCTGGGCCGCGAACGGGACGCCGATTGGGCTCCACTTTGCAGGGCGGTTTGGCGACGAGGTCACGCTTTTGAAGCTTGCGGGGCAGCTTGAAAAGGCGAAACCTTGGGCGCACCGTTATCCGAAATGGAATTGAGGAGACTGACCCGATGAGCCTTCCGCAATACGCCGAGTACGACGGTTTGGGTTTGGCGCAGCTTGTGCGCAACAAGGACGTGTCGCCGGCCGAGCTTTTGGAATGCGCGATCGAGCGGGCGGAGAAGCACAACGGGAAGCTCAATGCGATCGTGCATAAGGCTTACGATCAGGCGCGGGCGGCTGCGAAGGGAACGCTTGGTGATGGGCCGTTCAAGGGTGTGCCGTTCCTGATCAAGGATCTGGGGCTTGAAGTGTCCGGCTTGCCGCGTACGGACGGCACGCATTTCAATGAGAACAAACTCGACACCTACGACGGCCTTTTGGTGCAGCGTTACAAGGCCGCCGGCGTGAACATTTTCGGCAAGACGAATACGCCGGAGTTCGGCATCACGGGGACGACGGAGAGTGCGCGGTTGGGCCCGTGCCGTAACCCTTGGAACACGGAGCACATCACGGGTGGGTCTTCCGGCGGTTCGGCGAGTGCAGTGGCGGCGGGGATCGTGCCGCTCGCCAATGCTTCGGACGGGCTTGGCTCGATCCGGATTCCGGCCGCCTGTTGCGGGCTCGTCGGTATGAAGGTGACGCAGTACCGCGTGCCGCAAGGGCCGCAGCACGACGCGGGCCTCGGCCACGGTTATGGCGTGCACCATGTCGTCTCGCGCACGGTTCGCGATTCCGCGGCGATGCTCGATTGCGTCGATGGGCCCGAAGCAGATTCGCCCTACCCTATGCCGCCGAAGACACGGCCCTTCTTGCAGGAGGTTTCGACCGCGCCCGGGCGGTTGCGGATCGCGTTCACCGACGAGACGCCGAGCGGCAAGCCGAT
>JANLXP010000276.1:0-1455 GCA_031365165.1 Alphaproteobacteria bacterium | reverse complement strand
GGCATGTCCGTCGGAGCACTCCTCATCGGCTTCGTCGTCCACGCGCTAGGTCCCCGAAACGCTGCGCTGGTACCGGCAGGCCTCATGGCGCTGGTGTTGCTCTGGCTCGTCACGCAGACGCGGATCTGGCACATCGCGGCGCTGAAGCACGAACCCGCCGAATGACCAAGCCCGAGACGATGCCGCGCTATCTGCTGTCGCTTGCGGCACACTTCGCGGCAGGCGGCACGATGGGCGTCGTCTTTCCGTGGTTGATTGCCCACGAGCTGCAAGAAAGCCAGGTCATGGTCGGCATCGCGCAGATGATCGCGTCGTTGCCGATGATGCTCCTGGTCTTCTTCGGTGGCGCCGCCGCCGACGGGCGAGACCTGCGCGGCTACCTCGCGCGTCTCCAAATGGGCGCGGCAATCACCACGATCGCACTCGCGCTCGTCGTCGCCCTCCAACTGCTGAGCTTCCCGGCGATCACCGGCTGCATGTTCGCGCTCTCGATCTTCGGGGCGTTCATCATGCCGGCCCGCGACGCGCTGCTCTCGCATGTCGTGCCCCACACATTGGGCCTCGGCCGCGCCGTGCCGATGACGATTGCCGCGACCTTTGGCGGTCAACTCGTCGGCACCGGCCTCGGCGCCGCGGCACAGCAAGTGGGCGCGGTGCCACTACTCTGCCTTCAGGCAACACTGCTCGCGACCGCGGGCGTCCTCTCCTCGCGGCTGACTGTGGTGACACCCTTCGACATACACACACCAGCACCGCTGTCGCGCTGGATCGCGTTAACGCGCGAAGGCTTCGCCGTCGCCTGGGCGCACGAGCGACTGCGCACGATCATCCTCTATCTCGTCTTGGGCGCGCCGCTGTTCAACGGCTGGTTCATGGTCGGCATCCCCTTGATGGTGCGCGACGTCTATCACGCAAGCTCGGGCGCGATGTCGATCGTCTACGTCTCGTTCCTGCTCGGCCTCACGCTCTCGGCATTCGCCTTCTCGCGCGTGCCGCCAGTCGAAAGACCCGGCCGCCTGCTGATGTGCCTCTCGCTGAACAACTTCTTCGTCTTCACCGTCGCCCATTTCGCGCCATCGTTCGAGTTATTCGTGGGGCTCATGTTCTGGTGGGGCTTAACGTCGGGCATCGCGATGTCGCTGACGCGCGCGATGGTCCAGATCGCAGCCCCGCACGCCTACCGCGCGCGGGTGCTCTCGATGCTCCAGTTCGCAAACGTCGCGGGCGGCCCGCCGGGCTCCTTCATGTACGGCGCGCTCGCGCAATGGGTCGGCATCGAGAACGCCGTCCTCGTCGTCCCCGCAACCGTCACCGTACTCTGGCTGAGCTTCCGCCTCTTCAGCGGCCTCTGGGACTTTCGCCACGAAGAGCCCGTCGCCCGCGCGGCACCAGCCTAAGAATACTTACGCTCGTCCCACCACGGATAGAACGCCGGCATATCCTTCGACACCTTGT
>JANLXP010000265.1:0-1468 GCA_031365165.1 Alphaproteobacteria bacterium | reverse complement strand
CCTGCGCTTGAGCAGGCAATTGAAAGCGAGAGCTTCGAGGAGGCAATGCGTTCCCTTGCGAAGCTGCGTCCGTACATCGACGCTTTTTTTGACAAAGTAACGGTGGTAGACAAAGACGAAGCGTTACGGCGCAATCGAATGCTGATTTTGAAGAACATAGAACGAGCCATGCACACAGTCGCCGACTTCTCGAAGGTCGAAGGATAGAGCGATGGCCGAGCGCTTAAACTACGTCGAACTTCCTGCAACGGATATCGCGAAGGCAAAGGCGTTCTACGAGAAAGCGTTCGGCTGGTCGCTGACCTCGTTCGGCCCGACCTACGCCGGCACGACGACCGGCGACGTCGATCTCGGCCTGCAAGCCGACAAGGCCGAAGCGCCGAAAGCCCCGCTCGCCATCGTCGAAACGAAAGACCTCGAAGCGGCGCTGAAGTCCGTGACCGCAGCCGGCGGTAAGATCACGAAGCCGATCTTCGCCTTCCCAGGCGGCCGCCGTTTCCATTTCACGGACCCAAGCGGCAACGAACTCGCCGTCTGGCAGACGGCTTAGCTGGTCACTCCCCGCACTTGAACGGGATCGTCTTCTTCACGGTCGCGGTGTTCGCGACACCCTTGCCGATAAGCCGCGCGGAGATCTCCAGCTCTTCGCAGCCCGTATCTCTCAAGAGCAGCGGCGCGAAGAACGTCGTCTTCTGATCGTAGATCGAGACCTCGCTCACGCTCTTGCCGCGCACGGCGCGCTGCCCGTTGCGCGCGACAATCTCAACGTGCACCTTGCCCTGCGGAACATTCTTGCCCTGAACCTCGACCGTCACGAACGTGAAGTTCGACGCGTTCTCGCCGATGATCGTGTTCCACATGCCCGGCGCGTCCGGCACCAAAATGTCGTCAGAGAGTTTGCCCGTCGCCTCGTAATAAAGCTGCGCGTGGATCGCGGCGATCTTGGGCGCAACCACGTCATCCGCGCGCACGCCCGCAGTAAACACCGCCCCAAGGGCCGCAAGCGCACAGATTGTCCGAACCTTCATCATCGTCTCCTCAAGTGCTGGCAATCGGCGGCGACCCTAGCATCCCGCAAAGCACCGCGCCGCCACAGCCGTGGCAATTTGTCGGCGCCCACCTCTTGACCCTCCAGTCGCGTGAGGCCGCATTCTGCCCTCATGACGAAGAAACGCACATTCACGGTGAAGGATGCGGCAGAGCTGACCGGCGTGTCGGTCCGCACGCTTCACTATTACGACGAGATCGGCCTCTTGGCGCCTGATCGGACCGGGGCGGGCTATCGCGTCTACACCGACGCCGATCTCCTCCGCTTGCAACAAATTCTGATCGGCCGCTCGCTGGGCTTGGCCCTCGAAGACATCCGCCGCTCGCTCGACGATCCGAAGTTCGACGCGGCCGACGCGCTGCGCCGCCAGCGCGTGCTTCTGGCGGAGCGCGTCTCCGAAACCCACCGCATGATCGCCTC
>JANLXP010000170.1:0-2009 GCA_031365165.1 Alphaproteobacteria bacterium | reverse complement strand
CCGCGCTTGGGTAGTGCAGTTGTCCTGTAAACGGCGATTGCACCGCGTACACCATACCGCGGTGCGTCTTCGCATCGGCGGCCTCGCGTTCCGCTATCAGCGTCGCGAAGTCCGCGAACATCGCGGCGCTTTCTTTGCTAGGCACCTGCGGTGGCGGCCAATTGTCGAAACGCGACATCCAGATGCTGTCGGCCCACAAGAGGTGGTTCAGCGTGCCGTGGATCGAACCCCAGAATGCGCCCCGATCGCGCTTGCGCTCTTCATCGGTAAGCCGTCCGGCGGCGTCGTAGATCCGACGGTTCATTTCGGAATTGTAGGCGGCCATCGTGCGCACGTAGCCGGGCGTGACCAGAAGCTCGTTGCTCATTGCTTGACGTTCCGATGGGTCGGCCCCTCCCCCGCGCACGGGGGAGGATGACGCACTCTCTTTATTTCTTGCGCGGCGGTTCGGGTTTTGTGGCGAAGGGTTGGTTTGGCGCCACTGCGCCCTTCTTTCCCTTCGTGCTGGTCTTCGGCTTCTTCTTTTCTTTATTGCTGCGCATTTGACCTTTGGCCATGACGCTTTCTCCGGTGGTCGAGTCGGTAGGATCCGCTCGGTCTGCAGTTTACGGCGTCGCTGCTTCGCCGTCGATCCCGTGCCGCTTCAATATTGTCCGTAGCGGCCCTTCACTGTTGCGAGGAGGGCGGCAGCGTCGTAGCCGGTGCCGTCTTTGAAGACGATCTCGACCTTTTCGATGGCCGTGATGTCGCTTGCGGGGTTGCCGTTCACGAGTACGAGGTCGGCGTGCTTGCCCGGCGCGATCGAGCCGATCTTGCGGTCGAGACCCAGGTAAGTCGCGCCGTTCAGCGTGCCGATGCGGATGGCTTCGACCGGTGTGAAGCCAGCGTCGACGAGCAGTTCAATCGCACGCTGGTTGCCGAAGCCCGGGATGACATGGCCTGCGCCCGTCGGGTCGGGCCCTGCGATCAACAGCCCGCCGGCGGCTGCGAACGCACGTTCCAGGGCGAGCCCGTTCGCCCAAAGGTTTGCTTGCATCGCGAGGCGTTCGGGCTTGCGCGCGCGAGATAGGGTGCGCAGATGCTCGTAGTCGGCACGTGCGGCGGCGCTCATGATCTCAAGCTGGCGTGCGGGAAGTTCGCGGAAGTTCGGTGCGCGCGTTTCGAACACCGGGAGCGTCGAGGTCAGCGCGACCCGGTGTTTTACCAAGGTCGCAATCAGCGCCTTCGCGTCGGCACCGTCCGGCGTCATGTTCAAGAGCGTCGGTTCGCCTGCTGTCTTCGGGCACGTGTCCGGTTCCTTGCCGGGATCGTTCTGCGTGTTCACGAAGAAGCCGTGTTCGAGATCGTCGATGCCCAACGCGGCTGCTTCCGGATAGGTGACCGAACAAAGATGGCCGGTGATCTTCAAGCCGCGGCTGTGCGCGGCGTCGATGGCGGCCGTGGCGTCGGCTGCGTCTTTCAGCGGGTGCATCTGAATGAAGGGACTTCCGCTTCCTTCCAGATAGGGGCCGGTCACGTCCATGTGCGGGCCGGGCAGCGTTCCTGCGTCGATCGCGCGCTTCATGTTCAGGTCGGTGTAGGGTTCGACGCTGCCCGTCGTGCGCAGCGTGGTGACGCCGTTCGCCAAATAGAGTCGCGGCGAGGAGAACGCCATCTGCGGGATCATCAGCGGATCGTCGGAATGGCCCGTGTCGTCGAGATTGGGCCGCGCGATGTAGTACTGATGATCGTGCATGCCGACGATGCCGGGGATGACGGTCTTTCCGGACGCGTCGACAATGGTGTAACCCGGCGGCGGCGCATCGGTGCTGGCCTGAATGGCGGCGATGGTGCGGCCGTCAATCAGCAGCGTGCGATCGTCTTGAGCGGGGGCACCCGTTCCGTCGATGATGGGCACGTGGACGAGCGCGATCTTGCCCGTCGGCACTTTGACGAACGATTTGACCGCGTCCGCCAAGGCAGCGGGTGGCGCGGGCAGTATTCGCGCCGCCATGTCGACGGGCGCGGGC
>JANLXP010000156.1:0-3806 GCA_031365165.1 Alphaproteobacteria bacterium | reverse complement strand
CATCGTGGAAGCCCACAACATACGGCAGCACGAACAGATAGACACCCGTGAGCATCAGCAACGCGAGCGGCGCCAACGGCAAATAATAGACCCACTGAACGAGCTGCGTGCCCATGCCCAAAGCAATGAAGATCCCGCTGACGACCATTGCAAAGATCATGGCCATCCAACGATGAAACGTCCGAATACCTTCGCTCATTGAAATTCCTCCTCAATCTGTCCGCGTCAAAAGTTGATCCAGTTTTCCCAACATCTGCTGCCACCCAGCATACGCGCCGCCGGCCGCTTGCCTTTGCTCAGGCCGGAAGCCAGCTTGCTCGACACGCAACCGCGTACCTGTTGCGGTCGGCGTGAGCGTGAACGTCACCACGCTCTTCAAATTGAAAGCCGCGTTCTCGTGCGCATAGTCCCAGGTGTAGGCGAGCTCGCGGTTTGGCTCGATCGTCAGAACCTCGCAATCCAGCGTACCGCCCCACTCGCCCTTGAGGTTGAACTTGTGCCCAACCGCCGGCATGAAGTCGTTCTTCATCAACCACTCCTCCATCAAGTGCGGTTGGGTCAGCGCCCGCCACAATTTCTCCGGCGGAAACGCGAACTCACGTTCGACGACGGCGCTTCGCGTTTCGTTTGCGGGGCTCATTGGTCCATCCTTTTGAGAAGGTCTTCGAGTTTGTCGAACCGGTTTTGCCAAAACCCGGTCATCTGGCTCGTCCAATCGATCAAGGGCGCCAAGGCGCTGAGTTGCGCGCTGTAGTGCGTCTGGCGACCATCGGGACGGTCGCGCACCAGACCAGCGTCCTTCAACACGCCGAGATGCTTCGACACCGCCGGCTGCGAAACCCCGGCCCGCGCCGTCAGCGCCCCGACCGTCTGCTCCCCGTCGTGGCACAGCCGTTCGAAGAGGGCCCGCCTGGTCGGATCGGCGAGTGTTCGAAACAGAACGTCGTGTGTCTTCGGCATCAATCAATAACTCACCAGTTATGTATCGTCACATAACCGGCGGGATATGTGTCTGTCAAGCGGGTGCTATGATAGAGCTAATCGCAACCCGAATTCGCCACCGAAGGAGCCAGCCAATGCCCCGCTTACGCCAAGTCCCCCGCGCCGAAGCCGACCCGTTCGCGCAGCAGCTCTACCAAGTCCTCTTCGGCGACCGCGATCCCGTGAAAGAACCGGGCACCGCGACGGGCACGCCCGGCAATTGGTGGACGGTTTTCGCGCTCGTCCCCGACGCGTTCAAACACACGACCGAGGGCTTTCAGTTTTATCGCAGCCCGAAGCGCAAGATTTCCGCAAAGCTGCGCGAGCTCGGCCAAATCCGCGCCGGCTGGGCCCGCGGCTCGCAATTTGTCTTCTCGCAACACTGCAAAGCCGCGCGCGACGTCGGCTTCAGCGAAGCGCAAGTCAAAGCGATCCCCTATTGGCAAATCGCCGACGTATGGAGCCCGGTCGAGCGCGCTGTCCTCGCCTACACCGATTGCCTCGTCCTGATGGGCGGCCGCGTGCCGGAAGAAATCTTCGAGGCGCTCAAAGCCCACCTCTCCGACGAAGAAATCCTCGAGCTCACCTACATCACCGCGACCTACGAAATGCACGCCACCATGTCCCGCGCTCTGCGCCTCGAATACGACGACGTCAACGAACGCATCGTCGAAGTGGCAGCCCCCAAGGGCGCAAGCACTGACGTGATGAGCATGGTGGACAAGAAGTAGCGCCCTAGGGGGCGGCGCCCTCCCTTGAAGCATTGGCCCCCATTCGCGTATAGAACCCCCTCGTCGCGCCGCCCCCATCGTCTAGCGGTCTAGGACGTCGCCCTCTCACGGCGAAAACAGGGGTTCGAGTCCCCTTGGGGGCACCAAGTCCCTACAATGGGTTAGCGGATATCGAGGCCACATCGGATCCATTTTGGGTATTTTTTGGGTAATACCGTGGTCTAGACTGCGCCCATCGCCGGCGCGGAAACAGACCTATCCAATTCCGCCCAAATGCTGAGGCGCGTTACCGCCATTGAGTTTATTCGCAGGACTAGGTCTGGGCGCACGCGCCCGGTTTTTGCCACCTGCGCGATTGACGCAACGACGACAGTCGAAGTTGTCCTGAAACTCACCGCTGGCTGTGACCAAGGCGGGGCAAACCACGCCAGCAGCCATCCGGCTAGCGCGCCGGTCGCTGTCATCATCGCCGCATATACAAGTAATTTGGGCAGAGGATACTGATCGAGGGGAAGGTGGCCGATAGTGCGGGTGTAAAAAAGGAAAACACAGCGGTGCCGGCGAGCCCGCCAATCATTAAACTTCGCACAGCGTCGAACTCCTCAATGCTAAGTCGACTCAAGCGCCCAATGTTAAGCTGACATGCTTTACCTTTGAACCCTAGCGGCCCGCGCGGTTCCCTCCTAGGCATGGGACCATAGCTGCGGCGCGGTGGGCTTTTGTGTCCGGTCGCCCGAACCGACGCCAACGACGAAGCAAGTGAGGTACACGCGATCAGTTGAACCGCGTGCGCCACACCGGGAGCATCGCCGGCGCCTTTTGAAGTCCCAGACCAAACGCGATGGTGGCTCGATCGCAGCCAACTGCACGGGCGACCACGCCGCGTGGTGATGACAGTCCATGCAATAGAGGTTTAAGCCGTGGTTTTGCAGGCAGTTGCTTGCGATGGTCACGACGCTATCGCGGAGATGTGGTGCACGGGCCATGACGCAGCGTGGCTCGTATCAGACAGTTCGTGCAACTGACACCGGATGTCGCGCGATTACGCGGTATTCATCGGTCATGCAGGTGTTGACTCCACGTTCCCGCGCCAGGCGCCTATATCTTACGGGCGATGCCAAGAACGCCGAAAGACAAAGCCCGTGACGCGCTGCGCGTGTCCTAATCGCTGGTAGCCTGAGCTTGGACGTCGGGTAGAACCGGCAACCTAGGCTTTGAGGCCCTAACACGATGCCACCGGGGCTGCGGACGGGATGTCCGCCATCGCGCATGGGTCTTCGACTTAGGCCCAGTGTCGCCGACGACCGAGAACGGACGAGACTCCTTGGCCAGTGACAGCGCAGAACCAAACGATGCGCGATGACGAGCGTCGGAGAAAAGCAGCACGTTGGTCGATCACAAAGTGAGACAGCCCGCTATTACTTCGCTGCCTCACACTCTTCGTATCGACTTTGCTGATCGTGGAAGTCCGTACATCCCTCTTCGAACGATGCGCCGTGGTCGGACGGACACTCGTCGCCCGTCTCCTGAGCCCATTCGAAGCCAGCGTCGTGACCACCCCCATCGCCGGCCCAAGGGTTTGACGGTTCTTCGCACTCGGCCGACGATATCGTCTCTTCAGACGTCGACGCTTCCGAACTGCTGGAAGACGGTGAACATGCCGGCAAAGCCACCAGCGCCAACAGTACAATTACCAACGCGCGACCGTGTTGAATCATTTCGCGATTTCCTTCGGGGCCAACCGTTGAATTCCCGGCATCGACGATGGGATGTACGAGGTGACGCGGTTGGAAGACCGGTTTATTGAAATGCCCTAACGAGTGTTGGCGGCGACGAAATTAAGATCACGAAAAGATTTGTAGAAGCCGCTAATTTCCAATGTGTAGTCCTCGAACTGGCGAGCCCCTTTTGCGGGCTGGAGCACAATGTGCTGGCCATACGATAATCGCACCATTCGCCTCTCGGCCAACAAAGTGCGCCCACGATGTTTATGCGAGCGGCCAAATAGCTTAATGCTGGAAAGGAAGGAGATTTCTGCTTCGCTTTCCGACACCGACACGGACGTCATATGCGGCCCAAGTCGAATCAACTCTG
>JANLXP010000037.1:0-5727 GCA_031365165.1 Alphaproteobacteria bacterium | reverse complement strand
TAGTCCGCGTTCTGCACGTTCGAATGGACTACCTTCGCCACCTCTAGCGTGACATTTCCCAGAGCGCACCCATGACCGCTGATCTCGACGGCCTCAAATCGCGCATTCAAGCGCTGCGCGCGAAGACGATCGACAACGGCTGCACTGAGAGCGAGGCGTTGGCTGCGGCAGCGAAGGTGGCCGAGTTGCTCGACCGCCACGACCTCTCGCTCAGCGACGTCGAACTGCGCGAGGCGCCGTGCGAGCAGCGCGCTTTTGAAACCCATCGCAAGAAGCGCGTTCCGCTCGACGCGTGCATCGGCGCGATCGCTAACTTCTGCGACTGCAGGGTCTGGCGGGAGAAAAACACGGCCGGCGAGACGCGCTATGTCTTATTCGGTCTGCGCTCCGACGTCGAAGTCGCGCACTACCTGACGGAGATGATCGACGGCGCCGTGCGCGCCGAACTCGGCCGCTACAAAACGTCGAAAGCGTATCAGCGCTTCCGCCACAACGAACGCCATCTGGCGAATTCATCCTTCACGTTCGGCATGGTGATCTCGATCGCCGAGAAGCTGAACGCGATGAAGGCCGCCCGCGACACCGCGAACGAAACCTCCGGCCGCGCCCTCGTCGTACTTAAATCCGCCGTCGTCGATGCCGAACTGAAGAAGCTGAACCTAAACCTGCGCTCCGCCTGCGCCCCGACCCGCATGATCTCCGCCACCGCCTTCGAAGCCGGCGAAGCAGCCGGCGCCTCGCTCGCAATCAACCCCGCGGTAAAGTAACTAGCGGGCGCCGCCAACAAGGCTTCTTATCCATGCGCGCCAAGCCGGACATCGAACCCTTAGCTTAGGCCAAAGCCTTAGTGACGGTGCCTATCTGGGGCGTGCCGCGCTTTCACGCAAGTAGGCGACGACCGGATGGTCAGGCCCGCAATAGCGGGGTGCGCTGGCGATAGCGAGCGGTGTGTCGCCCCAGCCGTTCTTCGCGTTGACATCGGCACCTGCACGAACGAGCGCCTGTGCGGCGCGCAGGAGCGCGGCCTTGTCGTGTGTCGGATTGCGCTCGCACGCCAGCATCAGCGTGTGCAGCGCCGCATTGCTCTCCGAGTCCAGATGCCAGTTGGTGTTCCATCCACGACGGATGTAAAGCGCCAGCCGCTGCTCATCGACATTGAGGAGCGCATCGACCACATCCACCGACCGGATCGGCGGGCCGTAGAGCCCGCCCACAATCTCCGCTTGCGGTTGGCGCTCGGCGAAGAGCGCGCGCGCTCCGTCCGCCAGAAAGACCGCAAGCAAAACGCTTGCAAGCACGACGAACGGCAGCACACGCCATTGCCCTGAAACCGGGGGAGGGGCTTCGGCGTGTAAAACGGGCACGCCTGCCACCGTCGTCGCCGGAAGCGGGGCAGCCGCCGCCGGAATGTTGAGTCGGTACCCCACCTTCGGCAAGGTCTCGAGCACGAACGCCTCCGGCACCGTCGCCCGGGCGAGCGCCCGCACCTTGGCAATCGTGCGCGTGACGGCGTCGTCGCTCACGATGCGGCCCTGCCAACAGGCGTCGATCAAGTCGGCCTTCGAAACGGTCGCCCCCTGCGCGCGCGCCAGCGCGATCAGCACAGTCATCGTCTGCGCCTCGATGCGAGTCTCGTCGCTATCCGAGATCACGCGGCAGGTCGACGGCGAAACCTTCAGACGCCCCAGCGTGAAATCCGGCTTCTCGGCCAGCATCGCGATCTTTTCCGCCGCGCTCACGCGAGACGGCCCGCATAAGTCGGAAAGAAGTCGGCGCAAAGTCGCCGAAAAGTCCTGATGACCACTGGCGTCGCCCCTAGCATGCGGCCCGTCGATGCGAGACCGCAGAAAGTCGTGACCGGATTGTATGCGCGGCAATGCTGCCGGGCAACTCAACCGGCAAGGGAGGACGCGCGCCTGCATCTCGCTTAAGACGGCCTGACCGGCCACGTCAAACGAGAGGATCAATCAATGCCGAAATCCAGGGCGTTTCTGACCATATTACTCGTGATCTTGTTCAGTAGCGGCGCAGCGCGCGCGACGCCGGTACACACCGGCGACTACGTCGCCGTCGTCGCCGAGGGCCAATGGTGGTGGCTTGCACCGGAGCAGGAGGGGAACGGCACGTTGCTGGAACTCAGAAACTCGGGTCCCGCTGTTAATCCGGGTTTTCAGATGACCCAGGGCGTTCCCGTGTCGAACAACACGACGTTCTTCATCGTCAGGGCGGATGGACACGACGGGGTGATTCACTCCGGCGACTATGTGAGGATACGGGGCGGCAACAGCGACTATTTCGGCGGACGAGACCCTTGGTTGATGGTCGAAGGAACCGGCGCGGGGCGGGTTCGTGTGTCGTCGCCGATGGGCCCCGGATACGTCGACAACGACCCCACGATCTTCTTCATCGACGGGTTGGGCCAAGAGATCATCCAATACGGCGCACCGTTCATCATTCGCGGCACTGCGCACGGCGATAACTGGCTGGTGACACGTCCCGCGAACGAAAACGAGCATGTCGTCTTGACCAACGAACCGAGCCGGGCGAGTCGGTTTGCGTTTGTTCGGCCAAGTGCGATCGCGCGCCAAGACAACGCTTCGCTTCGGCCGCCTGACGACGGCGGATGCGGGCCGTACGCTTCGCGAACGTCTTTCGGATTTTGCTTGATAAATTGCAGTGGGGACGTCTGCCGCGCGCTCGACAAGGTGTTGGGCGAGGCAAAAGCTCAAACACTCGGGAATCTCTTGGAGGGTTGGATTCGAGAATCGCGCAACTCGGGGATCGGCTCTGCGCAACCGATTCCCGCCGACATTCGCCAGCGACTGGCGGGCCGGGTGCCGGAAAATATCCTCAACCGCGCGCGCTTCAAGATCGACGATAACGGGTTCTTCAATATAGGCCGGCTGACCCTCCGATACGGAGACAGAGTCGGTGGGGTGGATCCGGCAGCCGTAACGCTCGACGATCTGATCATCTTTGCGCCCGACTCAAATCGCGCGGATCTCAAGTTGTGGGCGCATGAACTCTATCATGTCCGTCAGTACGCCGAGTCGGGCGTGCATAACTTTGCCATCCGCTATGCGCGCGACCCCGGCCCAGTGGAAGAGGAGGCCCGCCGGGAAGAAGAACGATTCTGACTCCGACTCGGCCGGCGTCGCTTGCAAAGGGCGCCGGCCATTTTGTTCTACGCCGATTCGCGCTGCCCCAAAGGTTTCGAGATATGAGACGCACATTCCACGCCATCGTGTCGGCCGTCGCGGCGGCCGCGTTGATTTGGCCAGCACCCGTCGCCGCTCAACAAGCGGTCCCGCCGGGCGGCATGGTCATCGACGGATTTCCCGTGTCGTGCGGACCTGCGTGGACGATTTTGACCGGGCCCGAGATCGGTGATGTCGCGCGGGCCGACATCGGCGGTGCCCGCATCATGATCAATTGGCCCGTGTTCAATGCTCAGCCCACGTTGGTCAAAGTTTTCGTATATGCGCACGAGTGTGCCCACATCATCGGCTACGCGAATGAGGACATGGCGGACGCCTTCGCGGTGAAGCTCGGTCGCCAACAAGGATGGCTAAACCCGCAAGGCCTGCAAATGCTGTGCGCCTCCACCTGGATGACACCCGGCGATTGGACGCACTTTCCGGGACCGATCAGATGCCAACGGATGATCCAGCACTTCTGGACATACTAGGCGCATTGGCCAATGGCGCTTTCGGACGCGTATCAGGAGAACCACCGACTGACTACGCCGCCGCCTTCGATCCCAAAATCATGTCGCTCGCTTTCTCGGCGATCATAATTGTCGGCGCGTTGGTGTTGCCCGACACGAGCCGCGGCATGATCGAGGCGTCGATCACGCGCAAGCCCTCGATGCCGTGGACGCGAAGCTGCGGATCGACGACCGCGCGCGGCCCATGTCCCATCTGGCACGTGCCGACCGGGTGGTAGATTGTGCCGCCGTTGTTTCGCGCGAAGTCCAAAAGGTCCGCATCCGATGCTGCACTGTCCCCGGGCAGCAACTCGCTCCGCACGTAGGGTTGAAGCGCGGGCTGGCTCGCGATCTTGCGCGCCCATCTCAATCCGGCGACGACGACTTCCCGGTCGAGCGGGTCGCTCAAATAGTTTGGCTGGATTGACGGATAAATCGCGGGGTCGGCCGATTTGATGCGGATCCATCCGCGGCTCTCAGGGCGCACCTGGCATGGCGCGATCGTGAGCCCAGGCGCTTGCTCGAGCTCCATCACGCCTTGCTCGGCGAGCTTCGCGGCGTCGATGGTCGCCGGCAGAATGTGATATTGAATGTCCGGCGAAATCAGATCGGGGCGCGACTTGACGAAGGCTGCGATATGCGCGGCCGACAACGTCAACAAGCCCTTGCGCTGAGTCAGATACTTGAACGCCTCCTTGACGAAGGGCAGCCCACGGCTCGTCTCATTGATCGAGGTGGTGCCCGTCTTCAAACGATAGGTCGCGCCGACCACATAGTGATCCTGCAAGTTCTCGCCCACGCCCGGCAAATCATGCACGGTCGCGACGCCGAGGCTCTGCAGCAATTGTCCGTCTCCGATCCCGGACAGTTGCAGCAATTGCGGCGAGTTGATCGCGCCACCGGCAAGGATCACCTCGCGACGCGCCGACGCCGTGATCACGCGTCCATCTTTCGTGTATTCGACGCCGGTCGCCCTACGCCCTTGCATCGTCACGCGCCGCGCCAAAGCGCGCGTCTCGACTCTGAGGTTTGACCGGCTCATCACCGGATGCAGATAGGCGACGGCCGCCGATTGGCGCAGCCCGTTCTTGACGGTCAACTGATAGTAGGAGGCGCCTTCTTGGGTCTCACCGTTGACGTCGTTGTTGCGCGGAATGCCCGCCTCTGCGCACGCATCCAGCACGGCGTCCGAAATCGGGTGACGCTCTGTCACGTCCGAAACGTTCAGCGGCCCGCCCGTCGCATGCCAGCGATCCGCCCCGCGCTCTTGGTTCTCCGCGCGCCGGAAATAGGGGAGCACGTCGTCCCAGCTCCAACCTTCGCAGCCCAATTGGCGCCAGCCGTCATAATCCGCGTGCTGTCCCCGTATATAGAGCAGACCGTTGATCGACGATGAACCGCCCAGCACCTTCCCGCGCGGCCACAGATGGGCGCGCCCGCCTGAACTCGCATCGGCCTCAGTCGGGAAAAGCCAATTGACCTTCGGGTCTTTCAGCGTTTGCGCATAACCCACCGGAATATGGATCATCAGGTTGGACATGAACTGCGAGGGCGCCTTCGTCGGCCTATCGTCTGCGCCGGCTTCGAGCAGCAAGACAGTGTTCTTACCGTCGGCGGAAAGCCTGTTGGCCAGCACGCAGCCCGCGCTACCGGCGCCGACCACAATGAAATCAAATTCGGGATGTTCGCTCATACCCTCCCTTTGCCTCATGATCCGCGTGAGGGCAAGCGAGCGGGTGCAAATCAGCTGCTACGATGCCCTCAGCTATCGGCGATGCGAGCATACGCCGCGCGGATGCGATCGCGAACCTGATCCGGCTGTTCGTCGACAGCCTTTGTGAGACTTCGCAACTGGCTGCGCAGGCCATGGATTTGATCGAGCAGCGAGAGCACGAGCGGCAGCGTGTCGTCGTCGAATTCCAGCGTGTGCTCAAGCTCGTTCAACAGCCGCACGCGCGCGACATCGACCTCATGAAAGAGGGCCGCGCCCTCGCGCCGCTCGGGCCGCACCCAGCCGAGCC
>JANLXP010000021.1:0-3354 GCA_031365165.1 Alphaproteobacteria bacterium | reverse complement strand
GTCGTTCATCGCCGTGTTTTTTCTGGTTCACATCGGCTCGCAGTTTCTCGACAAGGATCAATACAGCTACCTGATCGACAACTACGCTTTGGTTCCAAGCCAGATTGCGGCGGTGGGGGATGCCTCGTTTGGTCACACGCTGCATCTTTGTGCGCAGCTCGTGACCTATGCGTTTTTGCATGCCGATTTCACGCATCTGATTTTCAACTCGGTTTGGTTTTTGATTTTCGCAACCGCGGTGGCGCGGCGGGTGGGGACAGCGCGATTTTTGACGCTGGTGCTTTTGACCACGCTTGGCGCGGCGTTCACGCATCTCGCGTTTCACTGGGGCGAGCGTGAGGCCGTGGTTGGTGTATCGGGGGCCGTATCGGGGCTGATGGGCGCTGCGTTCCGCTTCATCTTCGTCAATCCGCATGCGCAGTCGGTTTGGCCACCCGCGCTGTTGCCGCTGTTCAGCCGGCCGGTGCTCGTCACCTCGGCGGTGTGGGTGGCGCTCAACGTCGGGTTGGGCATCGTTGGCTACACGCCCGATGGATTCGGCGCCGCGATCGCTTGGGAGGCCCATTTGGGAGGCTTCTTCACAGGGCTCCTGATTTTTCCCTTGTTCGACCGGCAGCGAAGCTGGATCAGTTAACAGGCTCAGCGGCCTTGATCGCAGGGTGAGAGGCTCCCATCTTTTCCCTTGTCGCGCTGTGCGGCGATTCGGAGGACACACGCCATGGCTGACCCGAGCGACGCTTCCTACAGCGCCGGAAACGAACCACCCCGCCAAGTCGAGGGCGCGCGCGAGTTCCCATGGCAACGTTTGTTGCTCTCGCTGCTGTTCGGGTTCCTTGGATGGATGGCGTTTTGGGTGACGATCGTCGCCGCCGTTATCCTTTGGATCCTCGTCGCCGTCAGCCGGGAACCGCAACCCGACTTCCAACGCTTCGTCGGCGCGTGCGCAAAATACGTCGGGCAGTGCCTGATGTACGTCGCCATGCAACGCGAAGAGACTCCGTTCCCGCTGGGCGCTTGGCCGAGCGCGGAGTAGTTAGTCCATACCGAGGTCGTCGATAAAGCTTGCGTCGTCGC
This sequence comes from Alphaproteobacteria bacterium, assembly GCA_031365165.1. Classification (GTDB taxonomy): domain Bacteria; phylum Pseudomonadota; class Alphaproteobacteria; order Micropepsales; family Micropepsaceae; genus SZUA-430. The sequence goes on along the minus strand of JANLXP010000021.1, from coordinate 2,280 downwards.
TGAACGTCGGTTCGACGTTTAGATGTTCGACGATGATCGCGCGTACGACTTGACGGACCTGGTCACGCGACCAACCCGTTTGATCTTGCGGCTTTATCCGTTCAGGGTCGCGCGCAACCAAGAATTCGGCGAGTTGGCCGACTGTGGCGGGTGTGTTGAAGTGAAGACGCAGGGTTTGTGTCGCCTTTGCGAGCAGGACACTTGAGCCGATCGCTGCAAATACGGCAGCACCGAGCGCGAACGGCGGGTCCGCAGCGAAGACCGCCGTGCCGACAGCAATCGAGGCCGCAGCGATGGCGAGCACCGTCGTTCCGGAACGTGAGAGCTCTGGCCACTGTTCGACGTCGGTAGCCCGCTTCAATCGCGCCCAGGCACTTCGTCGGTTGTCGCGAGGGACGATCGAATCCAGCGGTGTTGCGGCTCTTACAGTGCGTCGTTCGAGTCCAAACTCGTGCTGTAGTGCGCGGCGAAGACGATAAAAGGAACGCTGACTCAAACACGTTTTCGCATCCGAGTGCTGGACCTGTGAATAGACGTAGTCGATCACGTGACGCGGCGTGATCATCTTCTCCGCCTCTTCGTCGGGGATCGTGATCGCGAACTTCTCTTCGAAGGCCATGGCCAATTCGACGGCGTCGAGACCCATGTGTGCCTCCCCCTAAAGAATCCCTTCGACATAGAACACCTGGCCTTGGCGGCGCATGGCTTTGATGGCGGCGCGGCCTTGGGGGTCGATGGCGATGTCGGCGGTGAGGTCGCCTTTTTGGCGTTCGTTCTCGATGTCGCGGCCCATGCCTTGGGGAACGAAGAAGCTTTCGATGCCATAGACGACGCTGACCATCGCGGTGGTTTTCGTGTCCACGGTCGATTCATTGACGTAGCTGACCAGGCCTTTGATCACGACGCCGCCGGGCGCCGCGACGGGGCGGTGACCGATTGCGACCGCGGCCCAATCTTCGCCCTTGTTTTCGAGCGTCACGTATACTGTTTCTGCGTTGCGGAATTTGTCGTCGCCTTGAAGTTCATCCGGGTTCAAAGTGGAGATCGCGTAGCGCAGGATGACGTATTCGCCTCGCAGCGGATCCATCGGGTCGACCGGCGCGACTTTCAGCGTGACGACGCGCGCCGAGTTCAGCACCGCTTGGCGGTCCACGATCATGTAGCCGAGTGCGAGCGTCTGTATCGCTACGACGAGGAGGATGCGGGCCCAGATCATGGCGTGGCCTCCTTCGCGGGTGCGCTGGTGACGAGGCGGCGGCGGACAGCCTCCAGCGTCAGGCTGATTAGGACCAACAAGATGCCGCCGACCGTGAAGAAGATCGACTGGTCGAGCAGACCTTCGAACAGGTCGAAGTAGGCGTAGAGGAACCAGATCCCGAACGCGACCGTCGACCAGTTGATCACGAAGCGGTCTTGCAGACGCACGCCGCGTTGGACGCTCCAGATGATCACCAGCAGCGTGAAGATGAGATAGGGCACGTCCAGCGCGCTCTCGTACTGCTTGACCATGAAGACGTAGGCCATCGTCGTGACGCAGGCGAAGAGCGTGCCAAAGATGTCGAAGAGTGCGAACGATTTGCGCGTGAGGCCGAGCGTGACTGCGCCGACCGAGACGACGGTCATGATCGTGGCGAAGGCCAGCCATGTCGACGACGGGCTTTGGTGCTCGTTATCCGGCAATTGCAGTGCGCCGTAAGCGAGCAGGAAGACGAAGAACGCGTAGTGCCCCGTCGAGAGCGCAAGGCCGTTTGCGTCGTTGCGCTCCAGTAGTTGCATCAACGACCAGATCGCGAGCGGCAGGAAAATGAAGATCGTCAAGACCTCTGCATCGCCCCAGCCGAGCATGCGCTGGAAGGCGCCGAAGCTGATGATGAACCAGCCGAGCAACGTCAGCGCCGAGAGGTGGATCCCCGGACGCCAGTTCAGGTACCACGCGGTCGCGGTACAGACGGCCCAATAGGCGAGGAACGGGAGGTGCAGAATAGGCTGCCCGCTTTCGAAGGGCTGCGTTTCTTGCCACGTCCACCAACCGCCGAGGGCGAGTGCGAGCGCGAGCGCTGCACGCGAAGGCACGACGACCGCCGCGAGGAATGCGCCCACGCCCCAGAGCAAGAGGCCATCGGGGTAGTGGGCCTGGATATTGTAGGTCTGGGCGACGTAGTGGATGTTGACGCCGAACAGAATGACGCCGAGCAGCACGAAGGCTTGGCCGATGGCGCCGCGGTTGTTGCTTATGAACCAGCCGGCGATGGCGAAGGCGGCCCAGAGGCTTCCGAACAA
>JANLXP010000970.1:0-8536 GCA_031365165.1 Alphaproteobacteria bacterium | reverse complement strand
CGCTATTTCGCAAGCCATTGCTGGCTTTGGCGCTGACCTGGTACGCGCTCCGCGACCGGTTGGGTTAATCGAATTTTTTTCTCGACGCGACTCGAGACTCATGAAAATCTGACCTCCTCGTGTTCCATCAACGAAAGGAGGTGATCCAATGTCGAGTGAGATCTTGGTGCTAATGAAGAGCCTGAAGGTCACGCGGACGCTGGAGCAACCTCTGGGGACCGCCTGATTTTCCGATCGCAAGATCCGGGCTCAATTGCTTAGCCCATCTCACGGAAGGGCCGCTCGCACGAGCGGCCCTTTTTGTTTTTGCTGAGCCGGATCAAAGACCCAAAAACGTCAGCGCCCGCTCGCCCCAAGCCATCGCTTTGACGGAGACAGCGCTCAGCGTTTCAAGCTGCACGGTCAAAAGTGCGGTCACGTCGCCGCCATTGCCCATGAGTTCGCGCACCAAATGCGTGGCGATCTTCATGCCGGCAACGCTCAGAGCGGTCACGCCGAGCACGCCACCGAGTACCGGAAGATGCCGCGCCAGTGTCCCAAGTTCCGCAAACGCGGTACGTCTGTCTTGTCGTTTCATTTTTCTTTCCTCCAAGAAGCATTGTTGTCGCCATGCGCCGTCGTCAGCGCGGACACGGGCTCTTGCCACCACCGCGTGAGCAGCACGCGCAAGAGCCAGAAAATCATCAGCACGATCGGAAAAAATACCGGCCCGAACTGAACCACCGTCCCGTGGATCGCCTCGGGCAGAAACTTCTGCTGCCCCAAAAAGAACGATTCCGACGCGATGAAGAGCGCCACGCACATCCGCCAAAGATGACGCGCGATCCGTTGCGCACCCGAGATGCCGCCGCGCAAGATGACGCGGAGGTCGCAAAGCGCTGCGATCGAACCCAATCCCATGAACATGTAAAACGCCTGCGGCGGCGAGTCGTCGATCGTGCCCGTCGGGCTCTGTGACGCCATGATCGCAAAGATCGCCCCGGCGGCCGCAATCAGCGTCGCGACGATGAAACCGACAACCATCGATGTGCCCGCGCCGACACGCTCCTGCCTTGCGGCGAACCAAGCCGTGACAAGCAGGTAGAGCGTCATCACGCCGGCAACGAAGTTGGGCCGCTGGCCGTCCGTCAGAAACGGCGCCACCGCCGCACCGATGCCCGCCATCGAGAGCATGGAAACGAAGAACACATTGCCCGCAAGCCGATGCAGCCGCTCGCCCTTCCGCACCGTCACGGCCACCGCACCCGACACCAGCCCCAGCGCGCCGCCGCCAACGTGCATCACCAAAAGCGCGTCCGCCGCCATGTGCATCCATGCCGGGCTCTCGGGACCGACGAAAAGGGTCGTCATGGCAAATCCTCGCAAACTCTTGAGCACGTTGGTCTGCCCGGCCGCCGTTGCGGGGCCTTGGGGCATCTCCTAAGTTTCGTGCTTCTGCTCGCGCTCACATTTGGAGAAAGCCGCCAAAACCGCCATGACGCCGGATATCAAAATCATGATCGCAGGTAGCACCGGGAATGGCTGAATTGACGGTCGCGGCCGGTCTCGCCCGGGGATTGCTCCGCTTCGCCGCTGCGAAGGGCGCGAACGAGGCGGCGATGCTCAAACGCGCCGGGATCGACCCCGCGGACCTGGCCGACCAAGACAACCGCGTCCCGTTCGAGAGCTATGTGAAGCTCATGCGTGCGGGCAAGGAACTCGCAAACGATCCGGCCCTCCCCCTCCACTACGGCGAGATGGACGACCTCGCGGAAATTTCGGTCGTGGGCCTCATCGGCCAGGCGTCGGAGACGTTCATGGACGCCCTAGCGCAATTGAACCGGTACAACGGCCTCGTCATCGAAGTCGACACCGGCCCCGCCAGCCGCTTTCAAGTCGTTCGCGAAGGCGGCGAACTGCTGCTTCGCGACAACCGCACGAACCCGAACGACTTCCCCGAGCTGACCGAAAGCACGTTCGCGCGCATGACATGCGGAGGACGGCGCTTCACGAAGACGGAGATCGTGAAAAAGATCTACGTCACGCACGAGGCGCCCGCCCATCGCGCCGAATACGAGCGCGTCCTAAAAGTGCCCGTCGTTTTCGCGAGCGAAAAGAACGCGCTCGTGCTCGATGAGATTTGGCTCACCCACAAAATGGCGATCCAGCCGCGCTACGTCTTCGGCATCTTGAGTGAACACGCGGAACGGCTGCTGAAGAACTTGCAAGCGTCGAAGACGACGCGCGGCCGCGTCGAAAGCCTGCTGATGCCGCTGCTTCACACGGGCGACGTCAGCATGGACGCGATCGCCACCACCATGGCGATGAGCCGCCAAACGCTATTCCGTAAGCTGAAAGCCGAAGGCACGACCTACGAGAAAATCCTCGACGACCTGCGCCACCAAATCGCGCTGCATTATCTGAGCGGGAAAAAAGTCTCGGTGAACGAAACCGCCTACCTGGTGGGCTTCTCCGAAGCGGCCGCGTTCTCGCGCGCGTTCAAGCGCTGGACCGGCAAGAGCCCACGCGACGCCCGCAGCGCTTAGATCTGATAGTCGAGCGGTATATTCTCGATAATCTGGTTCATCTCGTGGCTGGGCTGCTCGCAGCCCGCGCACCCGACGACACGCGCCGGTACACCTGCGACCGTGCAGTGCTCCGGCACATCCGCCAGCACAACGCTACCCGCGCCGACCCGGCTGTTCGCGCCGATTTCGATATTGCCAAGAATGGTAGCGTTCGCGCCGATCATTACGCCGCGGCGAACCTTCGGATGCTGGTCGCCGGTTTCTTTGCCGGTGCCGCCCAACGTCACGCCATGCAGCATTGATACGTCGTCTTCGATGACCGCCGTCTCGCCGATCACAACGCCGGTGCCGTGATCGATCATCACGCCGCGCCCGATCTGCGCCGCCGGGTTCACGTCGACGGCAAAGACCTCCGACACTCGGCTTTGGAAATGTTGCGCAAGCGTTATGCGGCCCTTTGCGTAGAGCCAATGCATCACGCGGTAGGACTGGATGGCCAAGAAGCCTTTGAAGAACAAAAACGGCTGCAGATACGTCGTCACCGAAGGATCGCGCTCGTAAACGGCCGAAAGATCCGCGCGCACTTCGTCGCCGATATGCGGCGCGTCGGCGAACGCCTGATCGAACACTTGCCGCACCTGCATCGCACCGACGTCGTCGTTGCCCAGCTTCTGCGCCAAGTGATAGGTCAGCGCATCTTCCAATCGCTCGTGATTGAGGATCGTCGCATGCACGAAGCTTGCAAGCGCGGGCTCCGATGCCGCCGCGCGAATAGCCTCCTCGCGCAGGTCCGACCACACGGGGTCGCAAACCGCGAACTTCTCGGCAATGACGGGCATCGAGCGCTTGTTATCCATGAGAACCACCTTAATACAGATGGGGTCTTACCGCGAGCCTATCAAGCAAGTGTGACGCCAGGTTAACGCCTACAATTTTCATGATCTCCGCCCAAAGCCACGAGGCCAGTATGCCGGAATTGAACGTCACCGCCCCACAAACGCTCGATCTGCTGCTCAGCCGCCGGTCGGGTTCGGCCAAAACAATGAAGGGCCCGGGTCCCGACGACGAGCAAATTCGCACGCTGATCCGCGCCGCAACGCGCGTCCCCGATCACGGCAAACTGGCGCCCTGGTCGTTCCTGATCTTCAAGGGCGACGCGCGCATGGCGTTCGGCGAGCTGCTTGTGCGCGCGTTGAAGCAAACCGAACCCGACGCCGGCGTCGAACGCATCGCGCAGGAACGAGGACGCTTTCTACGCGCACCGGTCATCATCGGCGTGGTGAGCCGCGTGCGCGAAGGGATCCCGATCCCGGAGTGGGAGCAAATCCTCTCCGCCGGCGCCGCTTGCCAGACGCTGTGCATCGCTGCCCACGCGATGGGCTTCGTCGCGAACTGGATCACGGAATGGTACGCCTATCACCCAGCGGTGCGAGAAGGCTTAGGGCTCAAATCCGGCGAACGCATCGCGGGCTTCATCTATCTCGGCCACCCCGCCGAACCACTCGCCGACCGCCCGCGCCCGACCTTCGAACAAGTCGCGCGCGAATGGCGCTAGAGTTCTGTTGAGGCTGTAAAAAGAGCAACACGAAGATCGCGAAGGGACGCGAAGATCTCCAAGATGCTCGTGTTCAGTTTTCGTATTTCGCGCGGCGAAACGTCTGATTTGTTTCCCGCAAAGGCGCAAAGCCGCAAAGAAGAAAGTGTGCCCTCTTTAGGCGCGAAGCGCCTGTCGAGCCGTCGAATAGCGCCTGCGGCGCCAGAAGGAAACTCTTTGCGGCTTTGCGCCTTTGCGGGAAACAAATGTGACTCGACACTACTCCGACGCTAATAGCGGAACACAAGCGTCTTGGAGATCTTCGCGCCCCTTCGCGATCTTCGTGTTGCTCTTCACCGCCTCATCACGCGCGCGGCGCTCATCGGGCGTTACACCGGCAGTTCGTACACGACCGCGTTCCAAAACTTCGCACGATGACGGCCATACTTGCGCCAGCCACGCTTGCTGAGCGCGCGACCCACGATCGCATTGAAGTAGCCATGCGCGACGAGGACCGCGATTCCGCACTCGCGCGCTTCGTGCGAAAGCATGTCGACGGCCTTATCGGCGCGGCCTTTCGCATCGCTAAAATCTTCGATGCCGCCGTCATGCCCCACATGCCACGCAAGCCTGGCGATGACTGCCCATACCGTAGGCTTCATGCGCACGAGCGGCAGCTTCGGCGATTTGAGCTGCGCCTCCATGAACAAGGGGCTGAGTTCGAGTTCGGCATGGGGCGCCAATGCGCGCGCACTCTCGTGCGCCCGCGGCCGGTCCGATGCGTAGACGCGCCGTGCTTCGCGCGCCAGCGCGACCAGCCAGTCGGGCGGCGCACTGTCCGGATCGAGCCCGGCCTTCTCATACGTCTCGATATAGTCCCCAAATTTGCGGTGGGTCAGCCGCTTCGACGGTGCAACGTCGGGCTTGCCGTGGCGGATGAGAACAACTTTGATGCTTTCCCCGGCCGGCGGCGCATTGCGCCGGCGCCGTTTCTGCACCCTCGTACTCAGGCCTTCCATGACGTCAAAGCTCATCGCCGAAATTCACGGATCCACCGGTACACTCGTACTCAACGCGCCGGAGCGGCGCAACGCGCTCAGCCTGGATATGTGGCAAGCTATCCCCGGTATTGTTGAGATGTTCGAGAAAGACCCGGCAATCCGCTCCATCGTTGTGAAGGGCGCAGGCGATGAGGCCTTTGCCGCAGGTGCAGACATATCGGAATTCGAGGCAAACCGCGCAACTGACGAAAACGCGAAAACCTACGACGCAGCAACCCAGCGCGCGACGCTTTCCCTCGCCAATTGTTCGAAGCCCGTTATCGCCGCCGTAAAGGGGATTTGCTTTGGCGGCGGTATGGCGCTGGCGATGGCCTGCGATCTGCGCCTGGCGACGGACAATTCGCGATTCTGCATTCCGGCCGCAAGATTGGGCGTGGGCTATGGCTTCGCGGGAACCGCGGCATTGGTTGCGCGCTTAGGCCCATCCTTCACCGCCGAGATGCTATTCACCGCTAGGGTCTATAGCGCTCACGAAGCCTTGATGCGCGGCATCGTTCAGGCCGTTGCCCCCATCGCCGACTTTGACAACGTCGTCAAAGGCTACACAACGATGTTGGCCACGAACGCACCGCTCTCGATCTTGGCCTCGAAGAAAGCGATTCGCGCGGTAATCTCGGGCAGCGAACACGATCGCGCCGAAGCCGACCGCGCCGTTGGCGCGTGCATGACAAGCGCCGACTACGCCGAAGGCCGCAAAGCCTTCCTCGAAAAGCGCAAACCCGCCTTTGAAGGCCGATAGAAAAAGGAAACGCCCATGGACATGAAAAATCACGTCGCCATCGTCACCGGATCGGGCACCGGCATCGGCGCCGCCGTTGCGCTCCGCCTCGCCGAAGCAGGCGTGCGCGTCGCCGTGAACTACACCAAAAGCTTGAAAGAAGCGGAAGAAACGTTGGCCACCGTCAAAGCGAAAGGCGCCGACGGCATGCTCGCGCAAGGCGACGTCGGCAACGACGATGATTGCAGGCGTATCGCCAGCCAAGTGATGGCGAAATGGGGCCGCATCGATATTCTCGTCAACAACGCGGGCGCCACCGTCTTCGCCGATCACGCCAATCTCGATGGCCTGACCTCCGACGATTTCGTGCGTATCTACAAAATCAACGTCGTGGGTGCCTTTCAAATGATCCGCGCCTGCACGCCTCACTTACGTGCCAGCGGCTTCGGCCGCGTCGTCAACGTATCGTCCGTTGCGGGCGTCTTGGGCGTCGGCTCGTCGGTCGCCTACGCGGCATCGAAGGGCGGGCTAAACACGATGACGCTCTCGCTTGCGCGCGCACTGGCGCCTGAGATCCGCGTGAACGCCGTTTGCCCAGGCTTCGTGGGCACGCGCTGGTTCTCCGATCGCTTCGACGCCGACACTTACGCTCGCATCGTCGAACACAACAAACAGTCCACGCCGCTCCAACGCGCGGGCACGCCGGAAGACATTGCCGAAGCCGTCGCCTTCTTCTGTGGCGAGGGCGCCAAGCACATCACCGGCGAACTGCTGCTCGCGGACGCCGGCCACCATCTCGCGCTTGCAGGGGTCACCCAGCGAAAATCCTGAGCCGATCCCAGAAGTTGCTCGGAACGGTACGTATACATTTGTGGTTGTGTTGCTTGAACAACACGAGATTCCACCGCTAAGCCGTTGCCAGAACACGGCTTCCGGATTTGAACTAGGCCCAGGGCGGCGGAGCGTTTCTGAGCCGCGGGGGGATTTGCATGAAAAAGACGCTTCTGGCGCTGAGCCTGCTCGCCACCGCGAGCTTCACACAGCCCGCATTCGCCGACGGCGAAGCTGCTGGCGAAGAGGCCTCAAGCGGTCCGTGGTCGGTCACACTGGCCGTGACGTCCGATTACAGATTTCGCGGCCAGAGCCAGAAGTCGCGCGATCCGGCCGTACAAGGCTCGATCGATTTCGCAAGTGAGTCCGGATTCTTTGCCGGCCTGTGGGCATCTTCGATCGACTTCAGCGACACGCTCGACTTCGATTCGAAAATCGAAATCGATCTCTACGCCGGCTACACATTCAAACTGTCCGAGAACACGGAAGGCAGCCTGAAGGTCACCTACTACCTCTATCCCGACAATCCGTTCAGCTATGAATACGCTGAGTTTCAGGGCTCTTTGAGCCACAGCATCGGCGACGTGACGCTATCGGCCGAGCTGAACTACAGCCCCGATTACTTCAATGAAACCGGCACAGCGGTTGCGCTCGCGGGCGGCCTCGAAGTCGGGTTGATCGATGACCTCAGCGCCAGCGGTCACGTCGGATATCAATGGATCGAGGAGAACCTGTTTTTCGGCACGCCCGATTACGTCTATTGGGACGTGGGCCTCACGCTGTCGTTCCTCGATCACTTTTCGCTTGATGCGCGCTACGTTGGGACCGACATGAGTGCCGTCGATTGCTTCGGCGGCACCGATTTATGCGAAAGCGGGTTCGTCGCAACGTTGAGCGTCACGTTGCCCTAGGGCTTCAGGAACGCAATCCTAGCGTGAAGAGCGGTTTCGCTACGGCGAGGCCGCTCTTTTTCTAAGCACAACCTGCACGGAAGTCAGGCAAACCCTCGGATTCCGGCACGTCGGACGACCGTGACATTTCCATCGCACCCGCCGCGATTGTCGGGGTTGCGGACCACACGCGTTAACGCGTTGTCAACCATCACTCGCGCAAGACTTAATGCGAAGGAAACTAGATGAGCCGCGTGCCCTCAGCACCCGTCTCGAGCAACGGCAACCCTGTGTAGGAAAGAGGATTTCGGTATGAAGACGGCATTGAAGGCGGGCGTCTTTGCCGCCCTGTCATTAGCGAGCGCAGCGGTTGCTTTCGCGGCGGAAGAAGAAAGCGCTTGGGGTCCGTTCACGGCCGGCGTTTCGCTGACCAGCGACTATCGCTTCCGTGGCATCAGCCAAACCGATCGCGACGCCGCGATTCAAGGTTGGATCCAATACGATCACGCGTCGGGCTTCTTCGCCAACATCTGGGCGTCGAACATCGACTTCAACGACAGCGCGACCTACGACTCGAACATCGAGGTCGACCTGACGGCCGGCTATAACTACGCGTTCTCGGACAAGACATCGGCCGGTATCAAGGCTGTGTACTATTGGTACGCGGACGCCGATACGCCCCCGGGCCTTCCGGACTACGACTATTTCGAGTTGATCGCCAACGTCTCGCACGACTTCGGCATGGCGGCTGTTACCGGCGAGCTCGCTTGGAGCCCCGACTACTTTGCCGAATCCGATGACGCTCTCGCACTCACCGGCGGCGTGACGGTTCCGCTCATGGACAGCTTCGCGTTCTTTGACGGCGGTCTCGCAGCATCGGGCCACGTCGGCTACCAGTGGTTCGACACGGCACAAGACTACCTGTTCTACGATCTCGGCTTGACCGCGACATGGGGCATCTTCGACGTTGATGCGCGCTGGGTCGGCACGGACTT
>JANLXP010000920.1:0-1126 GCA_031365165.1 Alphaproteobacteria bacterium | reverse complement strand
ATCGTTCTCGGCGAACGGCTATGAGGGGCAGTTCACGATCATCGCGCCGGATCGCGATCTAATCATCGTGCGGCACGGCGTAACGCCGCTGGCCATGAAAGACGAATTGAAAGCTTGGGTCGGAAAGCTCGCCGCCTGCTTCAAATGAAGCGAGGGCGCCACAGAATTGCCTGTAACGCCCTCGTATAGATTAGTGACGCAGGTCGAAGCGGTCGAGTTCCATGACCTTATTCCACGCTGCAACGAAGTCCTTCACGAACTTCTCCTTCGCGTCGCTGGCGCCGTAGACTTCGGCGAGCGCGCGCAACTGCGCGTGCGAACCGAACACGAGATCGACACGCGTCGCGGTCCATTTGACTTGGTCGCTCTTGCGGTCGCGGCCCTCGAAGGTGCCGCCGTCGACGCCCTTCCAGACCGTTCCCATGTCGAGCAGGTTAACGAACCAGTCGTTCGACAGCGTCTCGGTCTTCTTCGTCAGCACGCCGTGCTTCGGCGAACCAACATTGAGCGCACGCAAACCGCCGATCAGCATGGTCATCTCCGGCGCGGACAGGCACAGAAGTTGCGCCCGATCGATCAGCGCTTCTTCCTCGCTCATCGGATTGCGCTTCGTCTGATAGTTGCGGAACGCGTCGGCGCGGGGCTCAAGGTAAGCAAACGACTCGACTTCCGTCTGCTCGTGGCTCGCGTCCATGCGACCCGCCGTGAAGGGAACCTTCACGTCAACGCCGCCGGCCTTCGCCGCTTTCTCGACTGCGGCAGCGCCGCCGAGCACGATGAGGTCGGCGAGAGAGACTTTCTTGCCGGCCGCAGACCCGTTGAAAGCCTTCTGAACCTCTTCGAGCTTCGAAAGCACCTTCGCGAGTTGCGGCGGGTTGTTGACCGGCCAATCCTTCTGCGGTGCCAAGCGAACGCGCGCGCCATTGGCGCCGCCGCGCTTGTCGGCGCCGCGGAACGTCGAAGCCGAAGCCCACGCCGTCGAAGCAAGTTCGGAAACGGTCAAACCCGTCGCCAAAATCTTCGCCTTCAGATCGGCGACATCTTTCTCGTCGACGAGCTTGTGGTCCACCGCCGGAATCGGATCCTGCCAGATCAGCGTTTCCTTCGGCACAAGCTTGCCGAGATA
>JANLXP010000860.1:0-7909 GCA_031365165.1 Alphaproteobacteria bacterium | reverse complement strand
CACTTGCTCGTTTAAGTCTTCATACTTAGCGGTGAATGCCGTGTCGTTTGCCGCGAGCGAACCACCAAAGACTTCGTTGTTGCGTACGCGTACGCCGCCTTCGAACGACTCGCTGGTCTCCGGACGCAGGTTCCCGTTCGGGATCGAGGTGTAGTCCTGCGCAGCGTTGGTGAAACCATTGTTCACTTGGCTGGGTGCCGGCGCCTTAAATCCTTGCGCATAATTTGCGAACAGCCCGAATTGCTGCGTCGGCCAGAGTACAGCGCCGAACTTTGGCGAGACGTGGCTGCCGTCGGATCCTGCGATGGTGGGCAGCGGGTAGAGTGCGCTTGGCTTCGGCTCTATTTCGTAGGAGTCGAAACGCACGGCCGGATAGAGCTTCAGAAGACCGCTGAACAGCGAAATTTCGTCCTGAATGAACGCACCGAAGTTCGTGAACTCGGTGTCCGGGAACGCCTTGGTCGGGAAGAAGTCCGGCGGCGTGGGAACCGTTCCGGTGCGGAGGCCGTCTTGCTCTGTCTGCGAATATTCGAAGCCGTAGACCAAGCTGTTGCCGATATCGCTCAGCTTAAACTCGCTCTGCAACTCGGCCGTCGCGCCCCACACAGTGTTGTCGAACAGACCTAAGCGCGTGCGATCGCTCGACGGCGCGGCGCGGTCTTCGGCACTGAACTCAAGCGTTTTGGCTTGTTGGTAATAGACGGCCCAAAACGCGCTGGAGATGAATCCGTCGCCCTCATACCTGTGGTCGAACGCCACGCGATTGCGGGTGGTTTCATCAGTGCCCAACACCTCAAGGATGGTGGCCGGCGACGGTGCAATAATGCCGCGCGCGCTGAGCGCGCCGGTATCCATCGTGCGGTCGTAGTATTCGTACGTCAGACGGAAGCGATTGTTTTCGTTCGGAACGTGGACGATCTTTGCAAAGAGGCTGTTCGATTGAATGTCGCTCGGGTTTGGCGCGGTGCGAAACTGGGTGGCCGAGTCATTCGAGCCCTTGTTTTCCGTCTCGTGGGCATCGCGGCGCGTGTAGGCGAGCATGCCCTGCCAATCACCGGATTCGGTTTGCTGCGCTGCGACCAAACCTTCGGTCCAGCTGTCGTCGGCGGAGGAATATCCGAGGCGCGCACGGCCCGCGAACGTCTCGCCTTGCTCAATGATATCGTCCGGGTCCTTCGTGATGAAGCTGATCGCACCGGCGACGCCGTCGCTGCCGTAGAGCGCGGACGCTGGACCGCGCAGGATTTCGACCGACTTCAGAATGTCCAGATCCAGATAGTCGCCGCGGCCGACGGCTTGCGGGCCGAACGAGAACGCGTCCGGCACGCGAATGCCGTCGAGTTGGATCAAGACGCGGTTGCCTTCGAGGCCGCGAATGTTGAAGCCGCTGTTGCCGTCACGGCCAGTCGACGCGCCGGCTGCTTGGAAGCGCACGGGGTTGGTCCGCACCGACACGCCCGGCTCGAAGCGGACCAGGTCCTTGATGTCCTTGGCCATGTTGTCTTCGATTTCTTTGGCGGTGATGACCGTAACGGTCGCAGGTACTTCGTCAGTCCGCCGCTTCTGGCGCGTCGCGGTGACCGTCACCTTCTCCACAGTGTCGCGTTGTTCGGCCACGGGGGTGGTGGGGGAGGGCGTCGTGCTTTTTGATGGCTCGTCGGCCTGAGCGGCCACCAAAACGGCCGAAAAACCAATAAGGCCCGCCAAAATCCTCGTTCTCATGTCAGTCACACCCCACGTGTTTGCAAACGCTTCTTAGTACTATCTGCTATTGATGTTGCGAGTCATTTGCAATACGGTCTGGGTCAGTTGATACGACGCGGGTGTCGCATGTGTTTTCGAAAACACATTCGCCATGCGCGATGGACCATTGCTTCCACTCTAAGGAAAAAAATCCCATGTCCGTGGCGCTCGCCCGTGCAGATCATCAGAACTCGGGTACCGAACTCAGACAGCGTTGGCAGGCGCTGAAGCAGCAGCGTCAAGTTCGTGCGCGCGATGCGGCGACAGAATTGGGTGCCAGCGAAGGTGCGCTGATCGCGAGCCTATGCGGCGCAGAAGGCGAAGCGCGCGCCTTTCGTTTGCGCGATGCCCAGGCCGATATCGTTAAGGACATCGAAGCGCTTGGCCCAGTGATGGCGCTGACGCGCAACGAGCACGTCGTGCACGAGAAGATCGGGCCTTACGTGAAGATCTCGATCAATCCCGGCACCGGCTTGGTGTTGGGCGAGCAGATCGATTTGCGCATCTTTCCGGCGCACTGGCGCCACGCGTTCGCGGTGTTGGAAGAAACCAAAGAGGAATTGCGCCGGTCGATTCAGGTGTTCGATGCGACAGGCACCGCGGTTCACAAGATTTTTCAGAAGCCCGCAACAGATACGGCGGCGTTCGACGCGTTGATCGAGCGTTGGACCAGCGACAACCAGAGCACCGACTTCGCGGCGCTCGCGCCTGTGCCGAAGAAGAAGGATCGCGCCGACAGCGAGATCGACGTCGCCGGTTTGCGCGCGCATTGGAAGGCGTTGCAAGACACGCACGATTTCTTCGGCTTGCTTCGCGAGTTCGACGTCGGCCGTTTGCAAGCGCTTCGCTTGGCCGGGTCTGAGTTTGCGTATGAGGTGAAGGCGGAAGCGTTGACACAGTCGCTGGAAGCTGCTGCCGCTGACGGGACGCCGGTCATGGTTTTCGTCGGCAATCCGGGCTGCATTCAGATCCATACTGGACCGGTCAAGAATCTGAAACGCATGGGGCCATGGTTCAACGTGCTCGATCCGGACTTCAATTTGCACCTGCGCGAAGATGCGATCGTGAGCGCATGGGCGGTGTTCAAGCCGACGCGCGATGGCGTCGTGACCTCGCTTGAGCTTTACGACAAGGACGGCTTTTGCTTTGCGCAGCTTTTCGGTGCGCGCAAGCCAGGTAAGCCCGAACTTCAACCGTGGCGCGACATCGTCGCCGCACTGCCGAAGGTTTGATCGACATGCGGATGCTTCTTGTCGCGGCGGTTGCCGCGCTTTCCTTGTTTGGCGCGGCGGCCGCGCAAGCTGACCGTGTCGTTTCGATCGGCGGCGACGTCACCGAGATCGTCTATGCGCTGGGTCAGGGCAGCCGCCTTACCGGCGTCGATCAGACGTCGATGTATCCGAAGGAAACTTCGGCGCTACCGCAAGTCGGCTACATGCGGAATTTGTCGGCAGAAGGCATCTTGTCGTTGAAGCCAACGTTGGTGTTGGCCGCGGCGCAAGCCGGGCCGCCTGCGGTGCTCGACCAGCTGAAGGATGCCAAAGTCAAACTCGTGCTCATTCCGGGCGACGAGTCCATCGCTGGCGTGCTTACGAAGGTGGACGCCGTAGCGGCCGCGCTCGGCGTTCCCGAGAAAGCGGCACCGTTGAAGGCGTCGATCGAGAAGCGGGTGGCAGCTGTCGATGCAGCCTTGAAGTCTGTCACGACGAAAACGAAGACCATGTTCCTGCTGGCGCAGGGGCCGGGCGGTGCGATGGCGGCGGGCACGGGCACTGCGGCTGACTCGATCATCGGGCTCGCGCGCGGGAGCAACGTGGCCGGGGCCTTCGAAGGCTACAAACCGCTGACGGCGGAATCGGCTGTGGCGCTTGCGCCGGAGGTCATCATCGTCGCTGAGCATGCGGTCGCCATGTTGGGCGGCCTCGACAAGCTGAAGGCGCGGCCCGAGATCGCAATCACGCCGGCCGGGCGCAACAAACGGATCGTCGTGATGGACGCGCTGTTGCTGTTGGGCTTTGGGCCGCGAACACCTGACGCTATTGCGGCGCTCGCGCGCGTGTTGCACCTGACTGCGAAAATCGAGGCACCTGCCACGCAATGACGATCACGACCGCCGAGCAAGCTCACACGTCTGCGCGCGATTCGCTGAGGTTTCGGCGGCGCGTGACGTTGGGTGCGCTTGGGGTTGGGTTGGTGGCGGCGACGGTGCTCGCTCTTGGCGCCGGTGCGATGGAGATTCCGCCGCTGCGCGTCGTGCAGATCTTGCTGGGCGTGATGGGCGTGGACACGGGCGCTACGATTGAGCCGTACGAAGCTGCGGCGCTGATGAGCGTGCGGTTGCCGCGCATTTTGCTTGCGCTTGCGTGCGGTGCCACGCTCGGCATCTCGGGCGCCAGTTTGCAGGCGTTGTTCCGCAATCCGCTTGCGGATCCGACGCTCGTCGGCGTTGCGGATGGCGCAGCGTGCGGGGCGGTCGCGTGGATTGTGCTCGGCGGTTTGGGGCTGGCCAGCCTCGGCGCGTGGGGCATGATCCTCGTCGCGTTCGCCGGCGGATTGATTGCGACGGGCGGCGTAATGCTGATCGCGCGCGGCGAAGGGCGGATCGATATCGCGACGCTGCTGTTGGCGGGGCTTGCGATGAAGGCGCTGGCGAGTGCGCTGCTCGGGTACCTCATTTTCCTCGCGAACGATGTGCAGATGCGGTCGCTGACGTTTTGGCTGCTCGGAAGCTTGGGTGGCGCGACGTGGGACTCGATCGTGCCTGCGGCGGTTTTGATGGGCGTGTCGATTGCCATCCTTGTGCCGCTTGCGCGTCCGTTCGATGCGCTTGCGTTGGGTGAGGCGGAAGCTGGGCATCTGGGCGTGAACGTCGAGCGGACAAAGCGTATTGCGGTTGCCGCGGTAGCACTCGGTGTTGCTGCGGGCACGGCGTTGACTGGGGTTATCGGTTTTGTCGGGCTGATCGCGCCACACATTATTCGCCTGATCGGTGGGGCAGGGCATCGTTTCGTCTTCGCGGGCTCGGCGCTGCTTGGTGCGTTGCTGATCGTCGGCGCGGATACGGTCGCGCGCGTGATCGTGGCGCCGGCCGAGCTTCCGATCGGCGTCGTCACGAGCATGATCGGCGCGCCATTTTTCTTCTGGCTGCTGCGTAACCGGAGCCACGCCGCGCTATGACGTTGACCGGCACAAAGCTGACCGTGCGGGCGGGTGGGCGTGCGATCCTCGACAGCGCAACGCTTGCGCTTAACGCCGGCGAGCTTGCGGTCATTGTCGGTCCGAACGGTGCGGGTAAGTCGACGTTGCTGCGGGGGCTTGCAGGCGACCGGCGTTTGAGCGCCGGGACTGTCGCCATGAACGGGCGGCCGCTTTCTGCATGGGATTCCGGTGCGTTGGCTTTGCAGCGCGCGGTGCTGCCGCAAACGCCGACGCTCGCGTTTCCGTTTCGGGTTTGCGACGTGGTCGAACTTGGCCGCTATCCTCACCGTGGCTTGGCGAGCCTGGCTGAGCATCACGCCGCGATCGACGGCGCGATGCGTGCGGCCGACGTCGCGCACCTCGCCAACCGCGATTGCCGCACATTGTCGGGCGGCGAGTTGCACCGCGTGCACTTCGCGCGGGCGCTTGCGCAGGTGTGGAGCCCGCTCGGTGACGGCCGAACGCGGCACCTGTTGCTGGACGAGCCGACAGCCTCGCTCGACCTTGCCCACCAGAGCCTGGTGCTCAGGTTTGCCAAGGCATTTGCGCGTGAGGGTGGGGCGGTGCTTACGATTTTGCACGACCTCAATCTTGCCGCAGCGTTCGCTGATCGCTTGATCGTGCTGCACCAGGGGCGCATCGCTGCGGAGGGTTCGCCGGCCAACGTGCTCACTGCGGAGTTAATCCGCACAGTTTGGGACGTCGATGCCCGCGTCCTTGGCGACCCGTTGACGGTGATCGTCGATCATCGCCCGCCCGCGGCAAGCGCTGCTCTGCGCATGCGCGCCGCGGAGTAAGGTGGTTAAACCATCTACATCGTATATGAGCGATGAAGTGCGATCGCAAAAATGCTTGGATTCGCTGTGTAACGGAAGCGTTTACGCGCGGGTAACAATGCAATTGATCCAAGCAACCGTTAAGGCGTGAAACTCTAGCATCGCGGTCACATTGAGTGACCTTGCGATGAGCCCAGCCGCTTCGCCATTGCCGCACGACGAATTCGAGCGCCGCGTGTTGACGCAGCAGCTCGCGCTCGTTGCCGCGCCCGCGCGCTGGGCCAGTATCGCGACGCCGCTTTGGGCGCTCGCGGTCGCATGGATCATGTCGGGTGCGTTTCCCGTGTTGGGTGCGGCAGCGCCGCAGCCGACACTCGCGTGGTTGGGCGCGATCTTCGCCGTGTGCTTGGCGACATTCTATATGGACAGCGCGTATCGACGCGCAGTCGCGTCGCCCGCGCCGTTCGACCCGCGCATGTGGCTGTGGGCGCATGGGGCGGCGTTCGCGTGCTTGAGTGCGCTCTGGGCGTCGCTTGTTTGGGTGTTTTGGATCGACACCAATACGAGCAATCAGCTGACGCTCGCGATCCTCGCGTTTTGCGGGATCACGAACGGCATTATTTCGCGCATGAACAAGTTCGAGACGTTCTTGATCGGCAGCGGCGCTTCGGTGGTCGTGTTCTGGGCCAAACTCGCCACCGAGACTGCGGACGTGCCGCTTATCTTTGCCGTCCTGCTGCCGGCGTGGTTCTTGGCGATGTCGTTGCATGTGCGCGCAGCGAGCGAGCAGGTGCGGCGCAACATCGAAGCGCAGGTCGAGAACGATGCGCTCAATGCGGCGTTCGCCAAGGCGCGCGACGAGGCTGAAGCGGGGCGCCAGGCAGCCGAGCGGGCGAACCAGATGAAGAGCTCGTTCCTGGCCAATATGAGCCACGAGTTGCGCACGCCTCTGAACGCGATCTTGGGCTTTTCCGAAATGATCGCCGTCAACGGGCTTGGCGACGCGCCCGAGCGGTACCGTGCCTATGCGCACGATATTCACGGCAGCGGGCACCATTTGCTCAGCCTCATCAACGACATTCTGGACGTCGCCAAGATCGAGGCCGGAAAGATGAAGCTCGACGAGGAGTGGCTGAGCGGCGCAGCGGAGCTCGGCGAGACGTTGAAGCTGATGCGCGATAAGGCCGTGGCGCGAACCGTCGAGCTGCGGGAAACGTGCGCGGCGGATGTGCGTCTCTTTGCAGACAGCCGCGCCTTCAAGCAGATCCTGCTCAACCTTCTTTCGAACGCGATCAAGTTTACAAGCGCCGGGCACGTGTCGGTTTCGCTGTCGAATGTTCCCGACGCTGCGGTGCTTGTCGTCGAAGACACTGGCTGCGGTATTTCGCGCGCCGAGATCGCGCGTGTGTTCAATGCGTTCGAGCAGGCGGATAATCGCTACGCGCAGGCGCAAGGCGGCACCGGTTTGGGTCTCACGCTGGTGCGCGCGCTTAGCGAGTTGCACGGCGGCTCGTGCGCGATCGAGAGCGAAGAAGGTAGAGGCACGCGCGTGACCGTTCGGTTGCCGTTTCCGAAGGAGGTGTCGGGTCATCCGGCGCTTTCGCGCGCGGCGTAAAACGCCACTGGCGGTGATGCCAGGAATGGCCGTTGTTTGTGGCGCTATCGTGGTCGGGCGATGAACCTGCATTCAGAAACTCATCGATTCTAGTTGTTTTGAACGCGGCGGTGCGCGGACATATTTCCTATGGTGCACCGGCGTCCCTTCCTTGTGGAGGATCGGTGCAAGTATCGGGGTCGCGGTCTCTCCTCAAGGTCCTGCGGGCGGCTCCGGTATCAGCGGGCTCACCTTCGTGTCATGAAGGTGGGCTCGCATTTTTTCTACTGCCGCTTGCACCACTTGAATTGGCCGGTCGACTCAGGCATTGCAGGCGAATGGCGGGGCGTATCTTTCTCATTTTCGGGTTGCTGTTGGCGGCTGTTCCGGCCCGCGCGGATTTGATCACGCGTCTGCCGACGGAGGAGCGCGTCGTGGCGCTGACCTTCGACGCGTGCGAGGCGGGAAAGCCCGTCTCGTTCGACCACGGCATTTTGGATTATCTGGTCGCGCGGAAAATTCCGTTCACGGTGTTCGCGTCGGGGCGGTTCGTGCAGACGAATTTTGACGCGGTTCAGGCGCTTTCCACGCTCGACTT
>JANLXP010000850.1:0-1490 GCA_031365165.1 Alphaproteobacteria bacterium | reverse complement strand
GAATCGTTGGCTAGACGTTCCAGACACAGATGAATCCTCGCCGTGCGCCTCGTCCACAAAAACTAAACCGGACAGCCGTGGGTCGGGCCCGGGCATGACGGGTTGGTTTGGCGAGCGTCGTGCTGGGCGGTTTCGCGGAAGGTGCTCGTCCTGGGAGCGCGGGCGTCTCGCCCGCTCTTTGCTGCTTGTCCAACGCCTAGTGCGGTGAGTCACATAAGAGCGGGCGGGACGCCCGCGCTCCCAGGATTCTTGTTTGTTCTTCGGTGTTGGTGCGTGTGACGCGGACTCATGGCGGATTTTTTGGGGGTGGCTTATAGTGGGTGCAGACGTCGCGAAGAACGCTCTGCAAATTTAGGGGCCGCTGCCTTGAGTGACGCTATCGCCAGCCATGCGCGGTACGCCGATATCGTGTCGGTTCGAACGTTGATCGCGTTGGATCAGACGGAGGCGCCCGTCGTTCGCAAGATCGGCGACGTTTGGAAGCGGCTCGCGCGCGGGCGGCGTTATCCCAGTTGGGACGATTTCGATACGGACGCGTTTGGGACGGCGTTGAAGAATCTTCTGGTGCTGCGCGTCGTCGGCGATTGTGAGGATTACGAATTTTGCATCGCCGGGAATGCGCACATCAAGGCGTTGGGGCTTGATCAGGCGCCCGCGCGGTTGTCGGAGCTCGACGCCGTCGTTCCCGGTTACGCCGCAACGTTGAAGCCGCTTTACGATCGCGCGGTTCGTTCGCGCCAGGCTTACGCGTTGCGCAGCGAGCTCGTGCGGCCGCGCGAGGCGACGGCGTTCTTCTCGACCGAGAGCGCGTTCTTGCCGATGGGGCCGAGCGATGCTTGCGTCGATCATATCTTGGTCGCCTCGCTCTACCGCAGTTTGCGCGCGCGGGTGCCAACGGCCGACGCGCCGCCCGATTTCGACGCGGTCGCGCCCGCCAACTGCAACGACGAAGATCTGATGGTGGCCTTGCGCGGGGCTGCGCGCGCGATCGCCAACCGCATGGCGGAGGCGGACGGCGTCAAAGATCCGATCGATCGCATCTTGGTTCTGTTGGAAGCGGGCATGCCGCTCGACGCCGAGCGCCGCGCCACGTGCCACATCCTGCACCGCCTGCCCGGCGAAAGCGTCGACGATGCGTTGCGCGCGGAGTTTGCGCTCTTCTACGAAGCGTGGCGCGAGGCGGTGTGGGCGGCCGTGATCGACGCGCAAGCGCACGACCACTTCGGCGTGCACGACGCACGCGCGCTCGCCGAAGCACTCGTCGCGCTCGCGGAAGGGTTGGGCACGCAAGGCATCACGGACCCCGCGCGCATGCCGCCCGCGCGGCTGCGCACGCGGCTCGCGCATACGGTTGGACACTTGGCGGAGGGTTCGCCGTTCGGGGCTGCACGGTGATGTCGTAGGATTCAGCGTCTCCGCAGATCGCGCTTGCCCTGGGAGCGCGGGCGTCTCGCCCGCTCTTCTTCTTTCAATCCAGCGTCGGTGCGATT
>JANLXP010000847.1:0-3215 GCA_031365165.1 Alphaproteobacteria bacterium | reverse complement strand
GTTGGTTGGCGGCGGGAACGAAGACGTCTTCGAGCGCGATTTGGCCGGTGATCGAGGCGCGCAGCGAGAACTTGCCTTCGATCTTCGGTGTCGAGAAGCCTTTGAAGCTGCGTTCGACGATGAAGCCTCTGATCTTGTCGTCATCCGTTTTCGCCCAGACCACTGCGATGTCGGCGATCGGTGCGTTCGTGATCCAGTTCTTGGCGCCCTTTAGGATGAAGCCGCCCGGCGCCGTTTTTGCGCGCGTGATCATCGAGCCGGGGTCGGAGCCATGGTCCGGTTCGGTCAAGCCGAAGCACCCGATCATTTCGCCGGTCGCGAGTTTGGGCAGGAAGCGGCGGCGTTGTTCTTCGCTCCCGAATTTGTAGATGGGGTGCATGACAAGCGAGGACTGCACGCTCATGGCGGAGCGGTAGCCGCTGTCAACGCGCTCCACTTCGCGCGCAGCTAAGCCGTAGGCGACGTAACCAAGGCCTGCACCGCCATACGTTTCTGGGATTGTGATGCCGAGCAAACCCATCTCGCCCATCTCGCGCATGATCTCGGGGTGGAAGTGTTCCTTGCGGTTTGCCTCCAGCACGCGGGTCATCAGCTTTGCTTGCGCGTAGTCGTGCGTCGACTTTGCGATCAGCCGTTCTTCCTCCGTCAACGCATCGGTGAGCAGCAATGGGTCTTCCCAATTGAAGCTGCCGTCGTCGATGTCGCCTTTGGTTTTGGATGCAGTTGCGGGTTCGGCCATGGGTCGGAAGTCCGTGTTGATGTGGTTCACGAATAGCGCGCCGCACGCGAAAACGCCATTGGAGTTCGCCAGCCAGGCTCTGGGCTGCAACTTTCACTTTCGCGGCGGGGCACCATTCGCTCCAGCGGTTAACAACCAGACGTGCACGGTGCCTAGGCGGCCTCTCTCGCCGCGGGGCGAACCTCATGCATTGCGGGTGGGCCCATCGGGCGTGCGAACGAAGCGGGCGAGTTGGATCACACATTGGTTTGGGTGCGCCGCGCACTCACGCGTAAGCGCTCCCCATGCCGTCAGTCGCGCGGTAGCGTTCCGATGCGGCGCGCTCCCTCACGCGCTGCGCTGGGGTTCTCAGAATGGTTATGATCACTTTTCTCACCGTCGTGGTCGGCTTGTCGATCACGGGATTCACATTGATGTTCAGCGCGTCGCCGCAGGCGCGTTTGTTCAGTGTTGCCGCTGTCGGCGCGGCTGCCTTTGTCGTGGGCGGATTGCTGACGGCGCAGCTCAACGGCGGGCGGCCATACGGTTATGATGTGCCGGTGGGCCTTGAGCAGTGGCGGGTGATCGACCCACCGCACCGCAACGTGCCGGTCGTCCCGAAACCGCTTCCGCAGCACGACGACGGGCCACCGATCGCCTGAGCTTAGCGCAAGCGCGCGGCGGCTGAAGCGAACGGCTTTGCCGCTGCCGGGTAGCCGGACCAGGGCTTGGTCTTCTTGAGCGTGGCAAGCGCTGTTTTGATCGTAAAGCGTGTGGGATCGAGTCCCGTCTTCACTTGTGGCCAGGTGAGCGGCATCGATACCGGTGCGCCGGCGCGCGCGCGCGGCGAGAACGCTGCAGCCGCCGTCGAGATGTGGTCGTTGCGCAGATAGTCGAGGAAGATGCGACCGCCGCGATCTTTCTTCGCCATCGTCGTCAGGTATTTTGTCGGCGCGTCCGTGGCCATGCGGCGGCAGAGTTCCAGCGCGAAAGCCTTTGCTTCGTCCCACGTGACGGCGGATTTCGATTTCGCGAACGGCGTGACCACGTGCAATCCCTTGCCACCGGTCGTCTTGCAGAAGGCTGCGAGACCGACTTGGTTCAAGCGGTCGTTCAATTCGTTTGCTGCCTCAATGACGCGCGCAAACGAAACGTCCGGCGCGGGGTCGAGGTCGAAGACCAGGCGTCCCGGCGTTTCGGGGTCACCCGGTTGGCAGTTCGTGGGGTGGAATTCGACGGCCCCGATTTGAGCAGCTGCGACCAAGGCCTCGATGCTGTCGAATTGCGTGTACGGCTTCTTGTCGCCGCGTACGTGAACGAGCGAGATCGCCTTCGACATGCCTGCCATTTCGTGGCGTTGGAAGAATTTTTGGCCGTCGATGCCATCGGGCGCGCGGATGATGGAGCAAGGGCGGCCCTTCACGTAGTCGAGCAGGTGTTCGCCGATCGCTTCGTAATACTTGGCGAGGTCGAGCTTCGTGATGCCGGGGTCCGGCCACAGGACTTTGTCGGGATGGCTGATGACCACGTCTTTCACGCGTGGGTCCTTCGACGCGGTTGAGGAACGAACGATCGCTGGAAGTACTGCGGGTTCCGTGGTCGGGCGCACATGTTCGACGACAACTTCGTTCGGCGACTTGTCTTCGCGCAAGCCCTTAAATGCGCCCTGCAAAACCATGCCGTCGCCGCTCCAGCCTGCGAATTCGATTTCGGCGATGAGTTCGGGTCTTGCCCAGTGAATTCCCTTCAACGGCTTCAGAGCATCGGATGGAACGAACGGGGAAGTGTCGCTTGCGACCTGCTGCAGCCGTTTGTGGAGCGCCGTCGCGGTTTTGCCGTCGTAGCCGGTGCCGATGCGGCCGAGATAGACGAGGCGGCCTGACTTGTACGCGCCGACGAGGAGAGAGCGGAAGCGGTCGCCTTCTTGCGCCCAACCGCCGATCACAACTTCTTGGCCACCGCGCAGTTTGCATTTGAGCCAGGCATCGCCGCGCGCCGAACGATAGGGTGCGTCGAGGCGCTTTGATATGATGCCTTCGAGCTTCATCTTGCGTGCCGCTTCCAGCACCGCTTTGCCGTCGTCCTCGATGTGCTCGACGTATCGTATGCGGGGTGCGGCGCCTTTGATGACTTCACGCAGGCGTTCTTTCCGCGCCGCGAGCGGAAGGCCGCGCAGGTCCTCATCTTCAAGCACCATCAGATCGAAGGCGAAGTAGACGAGCGTGTCGGTCTTGCCGTCGGCGATGGCGGCCTGCAGAAGCGGGAAACTTGGCTGCCCTTCCTTGTCGAGCGCGCAGACTTCGCCGTCGATGATGCAGTCGGGCAGCTTTGCGCCGGCGCGCGCGATCGCTTTGAACTTCTCCGTCCAATCCAGACCCTTTCGCGTGCGGACGGCAGCGTTGCCTCCTTCGACGCGCAACTGCATGCGGTAGCCGTCAAATTTGATCTCGTGTCCCCAATTGGCTGCGCGCGGCGGGGCGTCGACGGTCTTGCACAG
>JANLXP010000839.1:0-2462 GCA_031365165.1 Alphaproteobacteria bacterium | reverse complement strand
CTGCCGCGCGATGGGCGCGCAATTCGTTATCGCGGTTCCCCTTCCCGCGAGCCAAAGCCCCAACCAGCGCTTCGCCCGTGAGCCGACGGAAGTCGAAGGCAACGCCTGGCAAAGGGCGCTCGCAGCCTTTCGCGAGCCGGAACGCTTTGTCGCCCGCCAGCTATTCGGCGACGAACCCGGTGAACTGACGACCGCAACCGTATCCGTCGCGGCGCTCAACATCCTGCTCGATCGCATGACCCGCGTTCGATTGGCGAGCGACCCACCCGACGTCACGATCAATTCCGACATCGGCAAGATCGCGCTCTTGGAGTTCGACCGCGCCGACGAAGCGATCGCAATCGGCGCCGCCGCAACCGAGCGCGTGCTGCCGGACATCGAAGCGCGCATCAAGGGTTGAGTTTCGCCGGGTTGCGCCCCTGCGCTGCCTTCTGGCAGAACGGCATACATGAGCAACGCACCTAGGTCCGATGGCCGCCGGCACTGCCGCTGACGCCGAAAAGTTCGAACGTTTGCACCGGGAGCTCATGGCAGACCCGTCGCTGCAGTTTCACTTCGAGCGCGCGGACGTTCCACAGCCACCACCCGACTGGCTGGAACCGCTGATTAGGCTGATCCAAGCGCTGGCGCCGTTCTTGAACTACATCTTCTGGGCGGGCGTGGTGATTGTGGTCGGTTTGATCGTCTACACCCTAGTGCGCGAGGTCTTGCGCCGCTTGCCGCAGTCTGCGGAGGAGGCAAAGGCGGAAGAGGACATTCCGGTCCCCGAATATCGCCCAGCCACCAACCGCGCCCATGCTCTTCTGGAAGAGGCCGATCGCCTCGCCAATGAAGGCCGCTTCGGCGAGGCGGTCCGCGTGCTTCTCCACCGCAGCATCGAGGACATGGAGAGGGTCTTTCCTGCCGCCATCATGCCCAGCATGACCAGCCGCGAAATCTCGACGATCGAGCACCTGTCGAACCAAGGCCGCGCGACGTTCACGAAAATCGCCCAAGCCGTAGAACGCAGCCTCTTTGCCGGACGCCCGCTCACCGCCGATGCCTACGCCGACTGTCGTGAAGCCTACAAAAGCTTTGCGCTGGAGCCCGCGAGATGAGCGTCGAAGCGCAAAGCCGCCCGCCGGAAGTTTTCTCCGCTCGTGTTGCGATCATCCTGTTCTTGGTCGGCGTCTTCTCGTTCTCGGCATTCGTGACGCTCTCGACGTTCGCACCTGACTTCACGGACGGCGATGATGGCGACGCGCACGCGCTCTCAAAATCGGCAATCGGCTATGCCGGCGCAGTGAGGTTAATCCGCGCTGGAGGCACGCACGTTACGGTGAGCCGCGGCGGACCTCGCGGACTAAGCACGCCGCTCGTTGTGCTCACGCCGGAGAAAAAGATCGAGTTCTCCACAATAGATCGCCTGGCGCACGTGAACGCGTTGATCGTGCTGCCGAAGTGGCATCACCTTCCAAGCTCGAAACACCGCGGCTGGGTGCGTGAGAGCCCCACGATGGGCGAAGCGTGGCTAACCGAAATCTTGGGCGAGATCGCGCCGAGGACGAAGATCAAGCAGGAGACCGCAACCGCCCCGCCCACGCTGCTCTTCGATGCCATGGCAACGAAGATCCGCAATCCCGGCGTATTGCGCCCGGGCAAGATCGCCGCGTTTCAAACCGTCGTCGGATCTGAACTGAAGCCGGTCGTATCGACGAAAGATGGCAGAACAGTCCTGGGCCTTATCGAACGCGGCGACGGCCCGCGGATCTTCGTCCTGACCGATCCCGATCTCTTGAACAACCAGGGCATCGCCGACATCGCGACCGCGCGCGCGGGAATGGCAATCCTGACCGCCTTGAACGAAGCCGGCGAACCGATCACGTTCGACGTCACGCTGAACGGTTTCGAACGCTCGCGCAGCCTCTTGCGCCTCGCGCTCGAGCCGCCGCTACTCGCCGCAACGCTGAGCTTTATGATCGTGGCCGCCATGCTGGCATGGCGCGCGGCGACGCGCTCTGGCCCAACCGCGCGCAGCAAACGTATGATCGCACTCGGCAAACGTACGCTCGCCGACAACTCGGCAGCGCTCATCCGCCTCGCCGGACGCGACGCCACCATGGCGCCGCGTTACGCGCAGATGGTCAGAACCGTTGTCGCCGAACAGATCCACGTCGCACGCGACGCCACCGAAACAACGAACGCCGAACTCGACCGCATCGCGCAAAGCCGCGGCGTGCCAGCGACCTATTCCGAACTCGCCGCCGAAGCGGCGAACGCCAAAACCGCAACCGAAACCCTAAGCGCCGCCCGAAGGCTGCATGCTTGGACTGGAGATATGATCCGTGCAACTCGCTGATCTTCGCACCGCCGCCGACCGCATTCGCGCAGCCGTCGCCACCTACGTCGTCGGCCAAACCGATACCGTCGACCTGATGCTGACGGCACTGTTCGCCGGCGGTCACGTCCTGCTCGAAGGGCCT
>JANLXP010000832.1:0-2572 GCA_031365165.1 Alphaproteobacteria bacterium | reverse complement strand
GGATATTCCATTGGCCGTTCGTGATGCGTGTCCGCAACCTCGGGGACCAACCTTTTTATGGTAAGACCGGCGGCCAAGCGGCCGTCATCACGCTGGACGACCTGACGGCAAACAAGAAGGGCCAGGTCCTCAGCAACGTTGCGTTCGATCGCATCCCACAACACAGCGGCGTCGCCGTGCGCTTCGAATTCACGGCCCCTGCCGATCAAATCAACAAGGGCAAATTCCACCGCATCTATACGCTTGCCCTCAAATACAAGAACGAAGGCGTGGAACTGATTGCCGGCCGCAACGGCGACTGCAACCTCAAAAACAATACCTTCGCCATCGAATTCGACCCCGGCCGAAAGGGTTGGATTTTCACGAAGTAACCGCGCGTTTACCGAGGCTGCGGTCAGCCAATCTTAACCGGCGACCCGCAAAATGCTTCCACCTGCTTCAGGTCTGGGGGGAGCGATGAAGACGTTCAATACATCGTCGGCAATGAACGGAACGCGCGCGACGAAAGAAGGCGTTCCGGCAACCGTTCACTTGACCGACGGCACGGTCTTGAGCGGCGAACTCTACATCTTCAAGACCGGTCAGCGGCTGCAGGATCTGCTCAACGACGGCGGGCGTCAGTTCCTGCCGATGCGCACCAATGCCGGCGCGCTGACGTTCATCAACCGCGATTTCATGAAGCTAATCACCGAAGCCGATTAGCAAAGTGGCCCGCCTGAGAGCGGGCCACCAAAGCAACTAACGACCGGTCGGAAGCTTGTTGTAGGGGATGTCCTTGTCGACACGAATGTCGGCCGGCAAGCCCAGCACACGTTCCGCGATAATGTTTTTCAAAATCTCGTCCGTGCCGCCGGCGATACGCAGGCCAGGCGCCCACATGAACGATTGCTGGAACGCGCCCATCATCGGCGAATCCTCACCCGTCATCACGCCGCCCATATCCTCAAGATCCATCGCGAACGAAGCGAGGTCTTGCATCTTGGGCGCAACCACGACTTTCGCGATCGAAGCCTCAGGCCCCGGAACGCGGCCCTGGCTCAGCGCGGTGAGTGTCCGATAGGTCGTGTACTTCAAGCCTTGACCACGCACATACCACTCCGCGATGCGCTCGCGCACTGAGGCGTTGCGGATCGCAGGCCCATCTTCAAGCTCTGTCTCGCGCGCAAGCGAGAGCAGCTCATTGATGTCCGCACCCGAACCACCCTGCCCGCCGCCAACCGCCAGACGCTCGTGCATGAGTGTGGTCAGCGCAACACCCCAGCCGTCGCCGACATTGCCCAGACGTTGCGAGTCCGGAATGCGCACGTTCGTGAAGAACACTTCGTTGAAGTTCGCGCCACCCGACATCTGCTTGATCGGCCGCACTTCCACACCCGGCGACTTCATCGAGAGATAGAACATCGTCAGGCCCTTGTGCTTCGGCACATTCGGGTCTGTGCGCGTGAGCAAGATGCCGTAGTCGGAATAGTGCGCGCCCGACGTCCAAATCTTTTGACCGTTGATGACCCAATCGTCGCCGTCCTTCTCCGCGCGCGTGCGCAAGCCCGCGACGTCGGAACCGGCCGACGGTTCGGAGAACAGCTGACACCAAATCTCTTCGCCGTAGAGCGCAGGCTTCACATAACGCGCCGCAACATCTTTCGACGCATAGTGCGTGACGGTCGGAATGCACATGCCAAGACCGATTTCAAAGAACCCGGACGGCACATCGAACTTCGACTCTTCTTGATTGTAGACCACCTGCTGCATCGGCGTGCCGCCAAGCCCGCCGTTTTCCTTGGGCCACGTGATGCGCGCATAGCGCTTCTCGGCCTTCTTCGCTTGCCAAGCTTTGGCAATCTTCAGAGCTTCCTGCTCATTGCGTTGAAAGCGCGGGTTCTCCGCCGAAAAGCCAACGGCAGTCTTCGGCTTCGCATTCGCCTCGAGCCAGCTGCGCACTTCGGCGCGGAAAGCAGCTTCTTGAACGGTATCGTTGAAATCCATGGGATCGTGTCTTTCGGTTCGAATGACGATTAAGCGACGTTCTTCTTCTCAAGGTGGTTGACCAACCGGTCCTTCCACACCCGCGATGCGCCGAGCGCCAAGCTCAGCATCTTCGAACGCCTGTAATAGAGGTGACAGTCGAGCTCCCACGTGAAGCCCATGCCGCCGTGCGTCTGAATGTTCTCTTTCGATGCATTGTGAAATGCATCCGTCGCACTGATCCGCGCACCGGCCGCCGCCTCAGGCAAATCCGAGGCATTCGTCGAGAGCGCCCACGCCCCGAAATACGCGTTCGATCGTGCGAGTTCGTTCATTACGTACATATCGGCAAGCTTATGCTTGATCGCCTGGAACGACGCGATCGTGCGGCCGAACGCATAACGGTTCAACGCATAGTCCTTCGCCATCACCAAGCAGGCATCAGCGCCACCAACCTGCTCGAACGCCATCAGCACCGCCGCGCGATCCAGCACGCGCTTCGCCAGATCCCATCCGTCACCGGCGGGCCCAAGCGCCTCAGCGGCGGCACCCTTGAACGAAAGCTCCGCTTGGCTACGCGAGGGATCGACGGTCTTCACCGTGCGGCGCG
>JANLXP010000815.1:0-1576 GCA_031365165.1 Alphaproteobacteria bacterium | reverse complement strand
CCGATCTGGTGGATCTTCGGCGAGTTCCTGGATTCCGTCTTCGGCTACGACTCGCGCACCTTCCGTACCATCTGGTTGCTGTTCGCCGAGCCCGGTGAATTCACGCGGCGTTACGTTGCCGGACAGCGCGCATCGATGCTGCCGCCGTTCCGGCTGTTCGTGATTGCGTCGGTCGTGTTCTTCCTGACGTTGCAGTTGACCGGCATCGCGATGGTCGCGTTCAAGATGGATAGCATCTCGCTCGACAAGCTTCCGCCAGCGGCGGTCGAAGCGCTCAAGAAGAACAAGGCGAATGGTGTGACGATCTCGGACGACAAAAAGCAGACTGTCGTGTCGATGGATTTCTTCGTTCCGGCCGACCAGATCCAGCACGTCACGCTGACGGACGAACAACGCCGTGGCGTGCTTGAGGCCGAAAACTCCATTACAGCCGACAGCAAAAACGCCACCGCCGACGAAGCGGGTTGGCTGCACTGGGTCCAAACAAAGGCCAGGCGCGTGCAAGAGGGCTACGAGCGCGCGCTTGCGGATCCGATCAAATTGAACGGCCCACTGAACGTCTGGTTGCCGCGGCTGATGCTGTTCTTGGTGCCGATCTTCGCGCTGCTGCTTGCGATCATGCATTGGTGGCCGCGCGTGTATTTCGTCGAGCACTTGGTGTTTTCGACGCACATCCACACCGTGGTTTTCGTGGCGCTGTCGTTACTAACGCTATCGGCCGCGATCCTTGGGGACTCCGGGTTTATGGGGGCCGTCTGGCTGATCCTGGCGATCTATCTTTGGATGGCCATGTACCGGGTCTATGGGCGAAGCTGGTGGCTGACCTCGCTCAAGTTTTTGGCGCTGCTGATGGTTTATTCGGTGATTTTGTCCGTCGGCATGGGTCTCGTCTTCGTGATGGCGCTGTCCGAAGTCTGATTTCCTTACGCGTTTTTCACCCTGTGGAAAGGGTGGCGCAACCTTGGTTTTGCGATAGTACGCATGCGCCGGATGACCACACGGCGAGAAGTCCTCAGCACTCGAAGAAGCCAGGCGCTTTTGCCTCGCGCTTGGTGAAAATACAGCCGGTATGCGTAGCTCCCCAGCCGCATACCGGCTTTTTCGTTTGTGCTTATTTCTCTTCGTTAAGCCAGCGATTGAAAAAGCCCGCGCCTACGGCGCCGGCCAATGGGGCGACCCAGAAAAGCCAGACTTGCTCGAGCGCCCAGCCCGGTGCGAACACCGCCGGCCCGAGGCTACGCGCTGGGTTCACAGACGTGTTCGTGACCGGGATGCTGATCAAGTGGATCAAGGTCAGCGCCAAGCCGATCGCGATCGGCGCGAAACCCGCGGGGGCTTTTTTGCCGGTGACGCCCAGGATGATCAGCAAGAACATGGCCGTGAGAAGCAGCTCGGCAATCGCTCCGGAGACGAGGCTGTAGCCGCCCGGCGAATGTTCGCCGTAGCCGTTTGAGGCAAAGCCCGCTGTCGGGTCGAAGCTCGGTGCGCTGACGGCAATCAAATAGAGCATGCCGGCGCCCGAGATCGCGCCCAAGACCTGCGAGGCCCAGTAGGGCAAAATCTCGTTCACCGGGAA
>JANLXP010000792.1:0-4170 GCA_031365165.1 Alphaproteobacteria bacterium | reverse complement strand
GACGAAGGACGGCGGGGTCGTTTACATCTCGCGGCCGCACGACCGGCCGGAGGCGTTGCCGGGTACGACGTACAAACAGCGCTGGCCGGCGTCCGACCACGCGATCTACATCACGATCAACGACACGGTCGAAGGCGGACGCCGGCGCCCGTTCGAGATTTTCATCAACTCGAAGAACATGGAGCACTACGCCTGGACCGTTGCGCTCACGCGGATGATTTCGGCGGTGTTCCGGCGCGGCGGCGACGTGTCGTTCGTGGTCGACGAGCTGAAGGCCGTGTTCGACCCGCGCGGCGGGCAATGGATGAACCGGCAATATGTCCCCTCGCTTTTGGCCGCCATCGGCGGCGTGATCGAGGAGCATATGATCGCGATCGGCTTCCTGGGGCGCGCTACACCCTCGCCCTACCCCACCCAGCCCAAGGTCGCCAGCATCGGCGAGCGTGTGTCCGGCGGGTTGGATGCGTCTACTGATAGTGTCCCCGGCGCCGGGACGGCGCCTGTCGGGACCGGACAGTCGTTCAAGTTCTGCCCGCGCTGCTCCAGCCCCAGCCTTACCCGGATCGAGGGTTGCGACACGTGTATGAACTGCGGCTACTCGCGTTGCAGCTGAGATGACGGCTGGCCAAAGTCGTCGTAGTCTCGCTCCTCGTGGGACCCTTTGAGAACATATTCCGGACGTTGACGGCGGCGGTGCGTGCGCACCTCGCGTTGATCGCCATCTTTGTGCCGATCGCGCTCATCGTGCTTGCGTTCGGTGGCTACGGTATGTGGTGGCGCACGGTTGCGGACAACGTGCGCGAACAGGTCGCGCAGTACCAAGCATTGCAGCGCAAGCTCGGGCGCGACGTGACTTGGGATTCGTTTGCGATCGACGGGTTCCCCTATCGTCTCGACGCCACGCTGAACACGTTGCACTTCACGGCGCCGGATCGCGGCAGCGCGTGGGACGGCGAGCGCATCGTCGTGCGCGTGCCGCCGCTGGCGCTTGGGCGTGTCGCGATTTCGTTCGAGGGGCAGCAGCATTATTTCTACGCGCGCGAGCGCTGGATCGAAACGAACGCGCGCGCTGACAAAGCCTTGTTGACGCTCAAGAGCGCGGGCGATGGGCGCGAGCTCATCAAGCTCGACATCGAGCGGTTGACCGGCAAGGCGAAGCTCGACGAGACGGATTTCAATTTCATTGTCGATGCGGCGGTCGGCGGCTTCAGCGTCGCCAAAGCGGGCGAGGGATTGCCGCGCGTGGAGGCGACGGCGCGGCTTGAGAACGTGGCGCTGCAGGGCACGTTCGATCTTCCGCTCGGTTCGTCGATCCAATTGATCGACATCGACGCCGGGCTCGAACTTCCCGCCCGGATGCCGGATCCTTCGCTTGGCGCACTTGTCGCCGCGTGGCGGCAGACCGGTACGCCGATCGATGTGCACCGTTTCGAGCTCGAATGGGGCGGCGTCAGCGTCGGCGGTTCGGGCACGTTCACACTGGACGCAAACGCGCTACCGCAAGGGCGGTTCAGGCTGACGCTCGGCAATCATCCGCGCATCCTGGAGCTTCTTGAGGCTTACGGATGGATCAACGCCGAGAAGCGCGCGACGGCGAAGAAGGTGCTCGACGTGCTGGCGTTTATGAGCGGCGACAAGCAGCGCCGCGTGACCGTGCCGCTTCGCATCGACAAGGGCGATATCTATGTGGGCCCGGTGAAGATCGCGACGCTGATGCCGTCGCCCACCGCCGAGGTGCGGATTGCGCCTGTGGAAGCGAGCGCACCCTAAGGCTTTTTCGTGTCGCGGCCGAAGTTCGAGGCGGGCGTGTCTTGGCCGGCGTCGATGACTTCGCGGCGGATCGCGCGCGTCTTCGTGAAGAGGTCGAACAGCATGTCGCCTTCGCCCCAACGGATTGCGCGTTGCAGACGTGAGAGGTCTTCCGAAAAGCGGCCGAGGACTTCCAGCACGGCTTCGCGGTTGTTTAAGAATACGTCGCGCCACATCGTGGGGTCGGAGGCGGCGATGCGGGTGAAGTCGCGAAAGCCGCCGGCGGAGAATTTGATCACTTCGCTTTGCGTTACCTGCTCGAGGTCGCTTGCCGTGCCTACGATGTTGTAGGCGATCAAGTGCGGCACGTGACTGGTGATGGCGAGCACGATGTCATGGTGCTTCGCGTCCATCACCTCGACGCGCGAGCCTAGGCCACGCCAGAAGTCGCCGAGCTTTTGTACGGCCGCTTCGTCGGTGCCGGCGGGCGGGGTCAAGATGCACCAGCGGCCGTCGAACAATTCTGCGAAGCCCGCGTCGGGGCCGGAGTTTTCGGTGCCGGCGATTGGGTGGCCCGGGATGAAGTGAACGCCTGCGGGTACGTGGGGGCCGATGTCGCGCACCGCTGCCATCTTCACCGAACCGACGTCGGTGACGATGGCGCCGGCTTTCAGTGCGGGTGCGATGGCTTCGGCAACTTGGCCGAACGCACCGACGGGCGTGCAGAAGACGACGAGGTCGGCGTCGCGCACCGCTTCTTTCGGGTCGGCGTGGATGGCGTCGCAAAAACCGAGTTCGCCTGCGCGTTTGCGCGTCGCCTCAGTGTTCGCGTGGCCTGCGATGTGGGCGGCGAGGCTGCCGCGGCGCATTGCGTGGGCCATCGAGGCGCCGATCAGGCCGACGCCAAGGAGTGCCACTTTCGTGAAGATGGGGCCGGTGCGCGTGGTCATGACATGAACTCTTGAAGCGCGGCGACGGCCGCTTTGTTGCCTTCCTCGGTACCGACGGAGAGGCGCAGGCAGTTCGGCAGGCCATAGGCGCCGACCGCGCGTAAGATGACGCCGCGGTCCATCAGGAACTTGTCTGCTGCGGCAGCGGTCTTCGCGCCGGTTGCTGGAAACTCCATCAGCAGGAAGTTGCCGACGCTGGGGCTCACCTTGAGGCCGGTCGCGGCGATCTGTTCCGTGAGCCAGGCCAACCACTTTGTGTTGTGGGCCTTGGCTTTCGCTGCGTGTGCCTTGTCGTGGATTGCGGCGACGGCGGCGGCTTGGGCTGCGGTCGAGACGTTGAAGGGGCCGCGGACGCGGTTCAGTGTGTCGACGACGCTGGCCGGCGCGTAGGCCCAGCCGACACGGAGTGCAGCGAGGCCGTGGATCTTCGAGAACGTGCGCGTCATCACCGTGTTGTCGGTCGTCGCCACGAGTTCGATGCCGCTTTCGAAGTCGTTGCGCTCGACATAGTCGGCGTAGGCCGCGTCGATGACGAGGAGGCAGTCCTTCGGCAGGCCTGAGCGCAGGCGCCGCAGTTCGGCCGCGGTGTTGTAGCTGCCGGTCGGGTTATTCGGGTTCGTGACGAAAACGATCTTCGTTTTATCCGTCGCGCGGACGAGCAAGGCGTCGATGTCGGTGCGCAGTTCCGGTTCGGGCACCGTGACCGGCGTGGCACCAGCTGCGCGTGCCACGATCGGATAGACGATGAAGCCGTGAGCACTGTAGAGAACTTCATCGCCCGGCGCGCAGTAGATTTGCGGCAGCAGGTGAAGCAACTCGTCGGAGCCATTGCCGCAGACGATGCGGTCGGGGTTTAAGCCGAACGCTTCGCCGATCGCGCGGCGCAGATCGGCGGCGCTGCTTTCGGGGTAGAGGTGCATGGCTCCGGCAGCGGCTTTGTAGGCTTCGACCGCGGCTGGGCTTGGACCCAACGGCGACTCGTTCGAGGA
Organism: Alphaproteobacteria bacterium; assembly: GCA_031365165.1. Lineage (GTDB taxonomy): Bacteria > Pseudomonadota > Alphaproteobacteria > Micropepsales > Micropepsaceae > SZUA-430. Next base: position 482 of record JANLXP010000792.1, on the reverse strand, counting down.
CATTTTGAAAACGCGCGCGGTGCCGCCTGCGGTCGCGCGGCCACCGACGTAAGGGGCAATGTCCAAGATGCCGGGAACGGGTTTCATTCACCCTCTTTAGAACATCGATTGCGTTAAAGAAAACGTTGACTTGGGGCGGCGGCGGACCCTCAATCGCCCGCTTTTCGCAGTAGGAGCGACTCAGGCCTACCTATGTCACAGCTGTTTCAGCCCTTATCGGCCGCGACCGGCGATGCCGGTGAAACGCACACGTTTGCGGCGCTGAAGCTCGACTCCGGCGAGACGCTGTCGCCAGTCACGATTGCGTGGAAGACGTTCGGTTCGCTGAACGCTTCGAAGTCGAATGCGTTTCTGGTCTGTCATGCGCTGACCGGCGATCAGTATGCCGCGGGCACGCACCCCGTTACGGGCAAGCCCGGGTGGTGGGCTTCGATGGTAGGTCCTGGCCTTCCGATCGACACGAACCGCTTCCACGTGATCTG
>JANLXP010000760.1:0-1427 GCA_031365165.1 Alphaproteobacteria bacterium | reverse complement strand
CGGCGCAGTCGGCGACGCCCGCGATCTTCAATATCTCCGCCTCGATCTCGGCCGGATAGATGTTCACGCCACCCGAGATCACCATGTGATTGCGCCGGTCGCAGAGGAACAAGAACCCGTCCTTGTCCAAATAGCCGATGTCGCCGACGGAAATGAGCCCATCGCGCTCGGCCTTCCGGCGCTTTGCATCGTCGCCGTGATAGGTGAAGTCGACGCCGGTGGTCAGCCGGGCGAACACGTCGCCCGCTTCGCCTGCGGGCAGCGGCTCACCAGCATCGTCTACGATCACGACTTTCACATCAGGTTGCGCGCGGCCGACCGTGCCCGGATGGGCGAGCCATTCGTTCGCGGTGCAGAACACGACGGCGCCGGTCTCCGTCGCGCCGTAGTACTCGTTGATGATCGGCCCCCACCACTCGATCATGCCGCGCTTGATATCGGGCGGGCAGGGTGCTGCCGCATGCACCACGAACTTCAGCGACGACAGGTCGTACTTCCGGCGCACGTCCTCCGGCAGCTTAAGCAGCCGCACGAACATCGTGGGAACCATGTGCAGATGCGTCACGCGATACCGCTCGATCAGCTGCAGCAGTTCTTCCGGATCGAAACGCGGCTCCAAGATCACATCGGCCCCGGCGCGGATCGCGTACCCGCCATAGGCGTTCGGCGCGGAGTGATACATCGGCCCGGTCACCACGGTCACGATGCGCTCAGCTTGCCCGCCAACCAACACGCCGTCGAACCCGAACGCGCGTCCGATCAGCTTCGTGGTGGCAAGCGTCTGTGCCGCCGTCGGCGGAAATCGCTTCACACCCTTCGGTCGCCCGGTCGTGCCTGAGGTGTAGATGATGGCACCCGGCGCCTCGATGGCTTCCGGCGCGCGGCGCGGAAAGCTCTCGATCCACGCGTCCCAAACCTTCACACCCGCCTTGACCGCGCAGTCCTCCGGCGAAAGCTGATAGGCGGAGACAATTTCGGCCGGCGTATCGACCGCAAACACCGGCACGCCCGGCGGTGCTGCCTTCAGCGCGACGGGCAGCAGATCTGTATGCGCGACCATGGCCTTCACGCCGGAGTCCGTGATCAGGTAGCTCGCTTCCTCGATCGTATAGTGCCAATTCACCGGCACGGAATAGGCACCGAGCAACCCCGCCGCCATGCCCGCTTCGAAGAACGCGAAGTCGTTGCGCAGCATCAAGGCGACGCCATCACCGCGCCCGATCCCGATCGACGCAAACGCTGCGGCCCCACGTTCGGCCCGCTTCTGCAGCGCCTCAAGCGGCAACGTCCGCGCGCCGCTGATCAGTTTACCCGGCATGACCTCACCCTTTTTCTTCGTTGGCAAGATTCACTAAAGCTTCGGCTTTAATTTGCAATAGCCTTAACTGCCATAAATTGAGGGTAATATTACTCATTTCTGGATTTAC
>JANLXP010000734.1:0-4023 GCA_031365165.1 Alphaproteobacteria bacterium | reverse complement strand
TCAATACCACGACCTCCATGGGCCGGCTGACGCTCAATGTGCTGCTCTCCTTCGCCCAGTTTGAGCGGGAGGTCGCGGGCGAGCGCATCCGCGACAAGCTTTCGGCCTCGCGGAAGAAGGGTATGTGGATGGGTGGCTCGGTTCCCATGGGCTATGATGTTGTACACCGCAAGCTTGTGCCCAACCCGATCGAAGCCGAAAAGGTCCGGCAGATTTTCCGACACTATGTCGATTTGGGGTCGACCCGGCAACTCCGTCTGGCGCTCAAGGCCGACGGCATCGTCTCGCAACGCCGGACAGCCGAAAGCGGACGAACCACTGGCGGCAACCCGTTCAGCCGTGGTGCCCTCAACCATCTGATCCGCAATCGCGTCTATGTCGGCGAGGTTTTCTTCAAGGGCGGCATCTATCCCGGGCAGCACGAGGCCATCGTCGATCGTCCGCTCTTCGACGAAGCGCAGGCGATCATGGAAGCGAAGCGGCACGTCAAACTGCACAGGCCGAGCACTACCCAGAAATTCCCGCTCACGTCCCTTATCTTCGATGATCGCGGCCATCCGATGGCCCCAAGCCAAAGTCAGAAGGGCGGCAACCGGCGCTATAGATATTACGTCAGCCGCGCGCTGATCGACAAAGATCGTGGCGAGGCGGGATCGATCCCGCGCGTGCCGGCGCAGGCCATCGAAGACATCGTGCTCGGGGTCATGGGGCAGTTGGTCGGTGTGCAAACGCCGAGTGAGACCACGAGCGACGCTATTGATCTCGTTGCACGAATCCGGTTGTCTCTTCGACGGATTGAAGTCGGCGCCAGTTCGATCGTCCTTCGCCTTGATCCAATCACACTCGATGCCGCCTATCAGAAACACGAAACTCACCAGGACGCCATCGGCGCGCTACGCGCGCGCCTGGCGACCGGAAGCGCGCTGGAATGGAAGCGAGACGATCTCGAACTGACGATTCCGATACGCGCCAAGTTCCGTGGGGGCCAACATCACATCACGGCTCCCGGCTACGGCGAGATGAAATCATTTCCCAAGCCGGATGCCTCAATGGTGAGGGCAATTGTTCGGGCGCACACTTGGTTGAAGCTGCTGCTCGATGGCACCGTAGCGTCGATGGAAGAACTGGCCCTGCACGTACGGCACGAACGAATCTATGTCCGGCGCATCCTGAGGCTTGCGTTCCTCAGTCCTGCCATCACGTCCGACATAATCGAGGGGCGGCAGCCCGAATACCTTTCGCTGACCGACCTCATCGAAAGGGACCTGCCCAAATCCTGGCGCGATCAACTTGATATGCTCCTGAGCTGACGCCGTCGGCTCGCGCGATACAGTGCCGAAATTTCCGTGCGCCGGAGACAACTCGGCCGAAACAGCCCTTTCCCGCCATTGCGAAACCCGAGAGCAAGCTCGCCGAAATCGCGGCCCCCAGAATGGCGCGGAAGCGCGCCATTTCGTGCGCGCTCTCAGTGCCTACGGAGAAGGGAACGGTGGGTGGTACAGTTGGGTGGGCTTGAACCACCGACCTCCGGATCCACAATCCGGCGCTCTAACCAACTGAGCTACAACTGCACGCGGGGGCTCCACGCGAGGGCCGTTCGGCGCTCGTTTCGAGCGGGTGCGGAACCTAGTCGGCGGGCCTTTCGATTGCAAGTTTCGCCGGAAATGGCCTCTTCGATTACGGCGGCGCCTTCGCGGGCCTGCATAGCGTTGCACCGGTGCATGCGTCTCGGCCTCACATGATGCCGCGCACCCCTGTTTAACCCGGCCTTAAGCACACCCACCCAAAGTGAAGAGGACGTTAATCGGACGCGTTCGTCCGCCTTGAGGGGAATTCGAGTTATGCGTTTTGCATTGGCACCGGCGGCGCTTGCCTTTGGCAGCGTGGCCGTCATCGGCACCGCGGCGGCGGCAAGCATTTACGGCACGGCGTATATCGGCCTGCGCGGGTCGTACGTCATGACGGACGACGGCTCCACCACTGGCTCCTCCGGATTTAGCTACACTCAGTCCTACAACACCGGCTATGCGAGCGCGGCCTATCTTGGCTGGACCGTGACCGACGGCATCCGTTTTGAACTTGAGGGCGGGTTCCGGAGCGCCGATATCGACAAGGTTCACGTGATCGTCGGCGACGTCGGCCTCAACTATCTCGGCGGGGAAACGGTGGATGTCGGGGCCGACGTGCAGGCGGCGACCGCGATGGCCAATTTCTATTACGACGCGGATATTTTCGAAGGCGCATTCGTTCCTTGGGTCGGCGCGGGTGCCGGTGCGGCGCATATCGAGTACGACATCACCGATCCTCGCCTGGTGTTCGACGGCAACGACGAGACCTGGATTTTCGCCTGGCAGCTGATGGCGGGCATTACCGTCCCCGTTAGCGACGGCGTGTCGGTGACCGCGAGCTATCACTATTTCCAGACGGAAGACTTCGACCGCGTTGGCAACACCGGCGAATTGTTCAAAACCGATCTGACGCAGCAGACCATCGATTTGGGTGTGCAGTTCCACCTTTAACTCTTCTAACCCCCGGGTAGGGGGCATCCGTGCCAAGGGCCGCTGGACCACACGCCAGCGGCCTTTGCGTTTTCAGGGGTAAGCCGCTATCTCAGCGCCCCCATGACTGCGTACGACCTCAGCAAAACAACCGGACGCCTAGCGGCAGTTGCCGACATGACGTTTCGCGACCATGCGTTCTTGCGCTTGTGGTGGCAGAACGCGCACTGGATCTCCGACGAGATGATGCGGACGAACCAGCCGTGGCCGTTTCAGATTCGCGCGCGGGCGCGGGCGGGGATCAAGACGATCATCAACTTACGCGGCGGGATCGGCACGAGCTTTCATCAGCTTGAGCGCGATGCGTGCGAGCGGGCGGGGATTGCGCTTGAGAACTGGACCGTGACCTCACGCGGCGCACCGACGATCGAACAGGTGCGTGGGGCGAAGGACCTTTTTCAGCGGATCGCCTACCCTGCCCTCATGCATTGCAAGTCTGGGGCAGACCGCGCCGGGCTGATGAGCGTGCTCTACCTTCATTTGCGCAAGGGCGAGCCGATCGACAAAGCTATTCGTATGCTGAGCTTGCGCTACGGCCACGTGCGCGCCGGGATGACGGGGATCATCGACCATTTCTTCGAGCAGTACTTGGCGCTCGGTGCGCCGAAAGGTCTGTCGCTGCTTGAGTGGATGGAGCGCGACTACGACCCGGTGAAGCTGAAGTCTGAGTTCCGCGCTGGGTGGTGGGGGAACGTGTTGGTCGACAAGATTTTGAGGCGTGAATAATGCGTCCGGAGGTTCGAACCGTACTCGTGAAGGCGAACGGGTTGACGTTCGAGGTTGACCAGTGCGGATCGGGCGACAAGTTCGCGCTGTTGCTGCACGGATTTCCGGAGTCGAAGTTTTCGTGGCGCCATCAGATGCCGTTGCTGGCCGAGCTTGGCTACACGGTTTGGGCGCCGAACTTGCGCGGTTATGGAAGATCGTCGAAGCCGCCGGCTGTCGCTGACTATCACATTGATCATCTGGTCGCTGATGCGGCCGCTTTGATCGACGCGGCGGGCGCTAAGAATACGCTGTTGATGGCGCACGATTGGGGTGCCGTCATTGCGTGGAATTTCGCGATCCGCAAAGTGCGCCCACTTGAGCGGCTTGTGATCATGAACGTGCCGCACCCAGCCTGCATGGCGCGCGAGTTGCGCACGTGGGCGCAGCGGCGGAAGTCTTGGTACATCTTCTTCTTCCAGATTCCGTGGCTGCCGGAGCGCGTGTTGGCGCGGCGCAAGGCGCAGGCGGTAGGCCGCGCGTTTAGCGACATGGCGGTCGACAAGAGCCGCTTTCCTGTTGCCGTCACCGACGAGTTCCGGCGCAATGCGCTGGAGCCCGGCGCGTTGACCGCGATGGTCAACTATTACCGTGCGGCCGTGCGCGCGGGCCGGCAGGCGATGAACCCCGAACCCGGGATTGTCGACGTGTCGACACTGATGATTTGGGGCGAAGAGGACACGGCGCTGGGCAAAGCGAC
>JANLXP010000676.1:0-2698 GCA_031365165.1 Alphaproteobacteria bacterium | reverse complement strand
GCGGAAACGCTTGGTGCGTAACCTTGAGCTTGGGTTTCCATCGTTTGGGGCTGCCGTGAGGTGCGACTTTTGCTCGGGAATCCAATGGTTTGGCTGGCGTCTGAAGCCCGAAGATGGCGATGGCGCGGCCTTGTGGGGTTTGCGTGGCGGGGATTTGGCCTTCCGGGTTGGCGTTTGACGCGCAGCGTGCTGCTGCCGCGGTGCTGTTTTTCGGCGGGATCACCCTTCTTAGCGCGATCGGGATTGATGCAGTGCAGCAGCCGGCGCCGAGGCCTACGCGCGTTGTCTTCAAAGTCGAAGAGTTGCGTCCGCTCGGTCCCGATATTCGCACGATCGAAGTCGAGCGCGGCGATACGCTGACCGGCATTCTGGTTGAACAAGGGATCGATCCGGTCGAAGCGCGGACAGCAGTTGCTGCGCTTTCGTCCGTGTACGAACCAACGTCCATTCGCGCCGGCGAGAGCGTCGTCGTGACGTTCGCGCCGGAGGGATCGCCGCTCGTTTCGATTGCGCTGAAACCCAGCGCCGAGCGGGATCTGCTTGTGCGGCGGAACGCGGACGGTTCGTTCGCGGTGGACGATAACGTCAAGAAGCTGACCGCGGTTGAGGCGCACGCGCGCGGCACGATCGACGGGTCGCTTTATGCGTCTGCGAAGTCAGCCGGCGTGCCGGAGGCGGTCGTTATTTCGCTGATCCATATCTATTCGTACGACGTGGATTTTCAGCGCGAAGTGAAATCCGGGGACAAGTTCGATCTCCTTTATACGACTTACGTCGATGCCGCTGGGCAGACGATCCGCGGCGGCGATATCGCGTACGCGGAGCTGACGCTTGGGCGGACGAAGAAGCCGCTTTATCGCTTCACGACATCCGACGATCGGAGCACCGATTACTTCACCGCCAAGGGCTGGTCGGGGAAGCGGCAGTTGATGCGGACGCCGATCGACGGGGCGCGGCTTTCGTCCGGCTATGGCATGCGGCGGCACCCGATTTTGGGCTACACGAAGATGCACAAGGGCGTCGACTTCGCGGCGCCGTCTGGGACGCCGGTGATGGCTTCCGGCAACGGGGTCGTGAAGATGGCCCGTTGGTTCGGCGGCTACGGCAACTTCATCGAACTCAACCACACGAACGCCTATGCGACCGGGTACGGGCATCTGTCGCGGTTCGCGCGCGGGATCAAACCGGGCGTGAAGGTGCGGCAGGGGCAGGTGATCGCCTATGTCGGCACCACGGGCCGTTCGACGGGGCCGCATTTGCATTACGAAGTCCTCCTCAAAGACAAGCAGATCAATCCGATGTGCGTGAAGCTGCCGACGGGGCGCGAGTTGACCGGAAAAGACGCGCTCGCGTTTCAGGCGAGCGTCGCGCGGATTCAGCAGTCTTTGAGCAGCGAGCCTTCGCAGGTTGCGCAGGCGCGGGTGCTGCCTTAGCGTTCTTCGTTATGCTTCTCATTCTCCTCGCGTTGTCGTGGCAGGTTGCCACTTTGAGCGATCCTTTGGGCCGTCCGGTTTATGTCGCCGAAGTGGCGCCGGATAGCGCGCGGTCGTTGCGCTTTTTGTGCGGCGGGATGACCGGCGTCGTTTTGCAGTTCAATCTGGGCCGTATCACACCGTCGGCCGATGCGTTTTCGTTGAACGAACCTCGGCCTGAAAACGTGCGCTTCACGTTCGCCGAGGGCAACTACGATACGACCGCGGTTCGCGCACCGATTACGGACGGGATCGGCACGTATGAGATCAAGGGCGAAGAGGCGATCTTCGTGCTCTCTCTCATGCGCGACAGCGAGCAGGTCGAGGTGCAACATGCGGGCGGCACGGCGGACTTTCCGCTGACGGGTGCCAGAGCCGCGATCGACGAGACGCGCGCCAACTGCCCGTACAAGTATCCCGACCTTTAGTGCAGCGTCGTTCCTTTCCGTTTCTCGTTGATGAGCAGACCGGTGCCGTCGGATGAGACGCGCACGGCGTCGCCGTCGTTGATTTTGCCTTCCAGCAATTGCTCGGCGAGCGGGTCTTGCAGGAAGCGCTGGATCGCGCGCTTCAAGGGACGCGCGCCGTAGACCGGATCGTAGCCGGTGTTGGCGAGCCATTCCTTCGCGGGCTTGTCGAGTTCGATCGTGATTTTGCGATCGGCGAGCAGCTTCGTCAGACGCGTGATTTGGATGTCGACGATCTTGTCCATCTGGTCGCGGCCCAGACGGTGGAACAGGATCACCTCGTCCAGGCGGTTCAAGAACTCCGGCCGGAAGCGGGAGCGGACGATTTCCATGACGCCTTCGCGCACCGCGGCGGTGTCTTCGCCCTCAGCCTGCGAGGCGAGCAGATCGCCACCCAGATTCGACGTCAGGATGATCACCGTATTCTTGAAGTCGACCGTGCGCCCCTGCCCGTCCGTCAAGCGGCCGTCATCGAGCACCTGAAGGAGCACGTTGAAGACGTCGCCATGCGCCTTTTCGATTTCGTCGAACAGGATGACTTGGTACGGACGCCGGCGCACCGCTTCGGTGAGCGCGCCGCCTTCTTCGTAACCCACGTAGCCCGGCGGCGCACCGATGAGACGCGAGACCGAGTGCTTCTCCATGTATTCCGACATGTCGATGCGCACCATCGCGGTGTCGTCGTCGAACAGGAACGCGGCGAGCGCTTTCGTCAGTTCGGTTTTGCCGACGCCCGTGGGCCCCAAAAACAAGAACGAG
>JANLXP010000630.1:0-3910 GCA_031365165.1 Alphaproteobacteria bacterium | reverse complement strand
ATGCCGCCGAGGCCGTAGACCTTGGCGTTGTGAATATCGATACGCTCGACGCGATGGTTGAAACAGAGTGCGAGTTTTTCGCGCGCGTTTTTGTGGCCGCGGAGTGCTTTGATCAGGCGCGTGATCAAGTACTGGCTGGTGCCCCAGGTCAGGTGGAAGCGCGGGACCGAGTTGCCGTGCGCGCTTTGTCCGCGCTCGACCCAGGCCACAAGCGGCATCCAGCGAATGCCGAACTTCTTGAGATAGTCGTGGCCGTCCGGCGTTGCGCGTTCGACAAGGTGCTTGGCCCAGATCACGGGCCAGACTTCGCCGGGTTGGAATTCGGCGAAGCTTTTCCAATCGTCGAACGCCCTCTCGACGCTGTCGACGACCTTCATGCGGCGCTGCTCGGGGCTGTCGACGAAGAACATGCCGCCGAACGCTTCGAGGGCCGAGCCGCCGAAGCGGCTTTCGCCTTCGCGCTCGAAGATGGCGACGCGCTTGCCGGCGTCGAGCAGCTGCAAGGCGGTAACCACGCCAGCGATGCCGCCGCCGATGATCGCCACGTCACATTGGTAGGCTTTCGCCATTGCCCGACTCTCCGAGGGCCAAGATAGGGTGCAAGCGGTGCCCGCCTCAACGCCTCACAGAGTTGTAACCCTTGGGCAGCTTGGCGCGGGTGCCTGCAATGCCCTATCGTCCGCGCCACCCATGATTGCGTCGTTCGCCACGTGACCCGCCGCCTGCTCGTCGTGGAAGACGATCGCAGCACGCGCGACTATGTCGCCACCGGGTTTGCCGAACTCGGCTGGACGGTGGAGCGGCACGGCGACGGGCGCGACGGGCTTGAGCTTGCGCGGCAGGGGCCGTTCGATCTGATCATCCTGGATCGCAATCTGCCCGGGCTCGACGGGTTGGAGCTTCTGAAAACGATTCGGGCGGCGGGCAACGAGACGCCCGTGATCATCCTTTCCGCGATCGCGCAGGTGGACGAGCGCGTGAAGGGCTTGCGCGCCGGCGGCGACGACTATGTGACGAAGCCGTTTCACTTCTCCGAGCTGCATGCGCGCGCCGATGTCGTGTTGAAACGCAAGGCGCCGGCGACCACGCAGGCGGTGTTTGCGTGCGCGGATCTTTCAATCGACGTTTCGACGCGCCGGGTGACGCGGGCGGGACGCGAGATCGCGTTGTTGCCGCGTGAATTCAAGCTGCTCGAGTATTTCATGCGCCACAAGGAGCAGGTGGTGACGCGAACGATGCTGCTCGAGCATGTGTGGGACTACAGCAACGAGCCGCATGCCGGCATTATCGACACGCATGTGAGCCGCTTGCGCAAGAAGATCGACGAGGGGTTCGACGTGCCGCTTTTGCACACGGTTCGTGGCGTCGGTTACCGGCTGTCGCCCGCACCATGAATCCGTCTCGCTTTTTCCTGTCGAGCCGCGAGACGCTGGTGCTTGGTGTGGCGCTGGCGTTCGTCGCGGTGGCATCGATTGCGGCGTTCTTGTTCGTCGACAATCGTGCCGAGGCGATCTTGAGTGCGCGCCAGGCCGCGGTGGTCGATTCCGAGTTGCGATACTTGCAGGTCATCGATGCGGAGGAGGGGCGGCAGGTTCTGGTGCGGGTTGTTGCGCGGCGCGCGGCGCTGCCGAACGACGATCTGCCGTTGCATGCGCTGATCGACGCACAAGGCAAGTACCTGGCGGGCGATGTCGATTGGCCGCCTGTCGTGATCGCGGATGGACGGTGGCAGCCGATCGAGACGAACAAGCGCGACAATGGCGGCGAGATTTCGGGGTTCGGCCGCGCCGTCGTTCTGCCGGACGGTGCGCGGGTGCTGATCGGGCGCGACCGCTCGGCACAGCGCGCTCTGCAGTCGGCGCTGGTGCAGGCGATCATGATTGCGCTGCTCGTGCTGCTTGCGGTGGCGGCGGTGTTGATCGTCTTGTTGAACCGGCGAGTGTTGGCGCGGATTGATGCGATCGTGGCGACCGCGCGGCGCATCATCGCCGGCAACCTGCACGAACGGATCCCGGCCAGCGGGGCCAGCGGCGAGTTCGAGCGGTTGGGTGGCGTCTTGAATGAGATGCTCGCGCGCAACGAAACGCACATCGATCAAATGCGCATCGTGACGGAGGCGATTGCGCACGATCTGCGCTTGCCGCTGCAACGGGTGAAGGCTGATCTGGAGCGGGCGCAATCGTCGGGCGATGCCGCCATGCGCGAGCAGGCGTTCATCCGCGCCGACGAGGAGATCGACGGGGCGCTCGCCACGTTCAACGCGCTGATCGATATTACGCGGGCGGAATCCGGCATCGGGACGGAGGCGTTCGAGACGGTGGACTTGGCGAAGGTTGCGGCCGACGTCGTCGAGTTGTTCGAACCGGTTGCCGAGGACAAGAAGCAAACGCTAAAGCGCGACGTCGTACCGGCCGTGATCAGCGGGCAGGGCACGCTCATCCGCCAGTCGTTAGGTAACTTACTGCAGAACGCGATCAAGTTCTCGCCCGAGGGCGCTTCGATCGTCGTGCGCCTTCGCGAGAGCGAGCATGCGGTCGAACTCAGTGTCGAGGATACAGGGCCTGGTATTCCGCCGGGCGAGCGGGCGACGGCGCTGAGGCCGTTCGGGCGGCTTGCGCGGGATACTGCGGCTGATGGCAAGGGGCTCGGGCTTTCGCTCGTTGCTGCGTGTGCGAAGCTGCATGGCGGCGAGCTCCGGCTTGAGACGGCGGAGCCCGGATTGCGGGCAATTCTGGCCTTTCCGCGCGGATGAATTCGTGTTCATGCGCCTGCCAGGTGGCTGTCAGGCGGCGGCCTTATTTCCTTCCTCGCGGACGGATTGCTCCGTGAAATTTAGAAGGACATCAGAAATGACCCGCATTCTCACTGGCGCACTGGCTGCCATCTTTATGTCATCGGTTGCGTTCGCGGCGACGCCTGCAACGACCACGACGCACGCGGCCGCGAAGGCAGTCGACAATGGCGCACGCTGCACGTCGCTTGCCGACCAATGGAAGACGGCCGAGACCGCCAACAGCACGAACGCGAACCTGGGCAAGGCGAAAGCCGATGCCGACAAGGGTTCGAAGCTCTGCGCTTCGGCGAAGGGTGGCGACCACAAGAAGGGCGCGGCCGACTATGAAGCGGCGCTGAAGCTTCTCGGCGTGACGCCGGCCTAGCCAACATAGCCTTGCGCACGCGGGCCACTGGAGCGGCGGTCCCGCGTGCGTTGTGCGGTGCGTGTGCGGCGAGAGTCGCGCACGCGCCGTACGTTCTTCCGATCCCGGCGGGCGTCGTCCAGAAGGCGTCTGTCGTGATGACATCGTCCGGTACCTGCCTCTGGCACCGGCCGGTCTTCCCGCGGCGGCTTCGCGCTAGCCTCTCTCCGAACCCTCGGGTCCGTCGCGGGATGTTTTCTTGGGCCAACGTGAAGGCTGGCGATGCACGCGACGATGCTAATGACGATCGCGCTGTCGCTGGGCATGATCTTCGCCTGCTTTTCCGTCCACTACGAAGCGCTAAGCCTTTTGACGCGGGTGACGGCGCACGCGGCTTCACGCGTCCGGCTTGTGCTTGCGCTGGCGATGGCTGGCCTCGTTGCGGTGCACATCGCCGAGATCGCGCTCTTCGGCGTCGCATTCTTCGCGTCGGTCAAGGTTTTCCATCTGGGCTCGTTCGTGGAGACGCGGTCGATGTCGTTGATGGATTATTTCTACTACGCGGCCGAGACTTACTCGTCGCTCGGGTACGGCGACATCTATCCCTTGGGTGATGTGCGGTTGCTGGCCAGCGTCACGCCGGTGGTTGGGATTTTGCTTCTCGGGTGGTCCAGCGGCTTTCTGTTTTCGCTGGTCCAGGTCGACGCCACGAAGCGTTAGAACATGTCTGAGAGTTCACGCGGCTGTCAGATGGGTGCGAGTCAAGCGGCGCA
>JANLXP010000604.1:0-5312 GCA_031365165.1 Alphaproteobacteria bacterium | reverse complement strand
GGCATGTTTAGCGTCGTGCGCCCCTTCCTGATTGCCGTGATTGCGGCGGCCCTGGCCCTCCCGGCCGTGGCGGGCCCGCGCGCTGGTGCACGCCTGGGCAACGATGGGATCGTCCAAGAACATAACGATAGTTGGCGTTGGCGCGGTCTCGGGCTGATCGATGTTCGCCAGGAAGCGCCAGCCTTGCTGCCCCTCGAAGTCGTGCTGGGCAATGTTGCCGCCCAGTTTCCGGGACACCATTTGGGTGTCGACGGACCGTTCCAACGCGACGGACGGTGGATTTACCGGATTAAGTGGCTGACCCCCGACGGGCGCGTGCTTATCGTGTTTGCCGACGCTCAAACGGGACAAGTTCTCGGTCATCGTGGCTGACGGAAAAGTGAACCCATGCGCATTCTCGTAGTTGAAGACGATCCCGACTTGCAGCGCCTGCTCGCCAGCGCGTTGCGCGATCAGGGCTATGTCGTCGACACCGCCAGCGACGGCGAGGAAGGTCACTTCCTCGGCGAAACGGAACCGTACGATGCGGTGATCCTCGACCTTGGCTTGCCTGAGATGGACGGCCTCACCGTCCTCGAGAAATGGCGCAAGGCCGGCAAGGCAATGCCGGTGCTGATTTTGACGGCGCGCGACCGTTGGGCCGACAAGGTTGCGGGGCTCGACGCCGGCGCGGACGACTATGTCGCGAAGCCGTTCTATACCGAAGAAGTGCTCGCGCGCGTTCGCACACTGTTGCGGCGCGGCGCGGGGCTTGCGTCTTCCGACATCGAGTGCGGGCCTCTGCGGATCGACACGCGTGCAGCGCGCGTTACGGTGCAGGGAAATCCGGTCAAGCTGACCTCGCTTGAGTATCGGTTGCTTGCCTATCTCGGTCATCACAAGGGTCGTGTGGTTTCGCGCGGCGAGTTGGTGGAGCATCTCTACGATCAGGACTTCGATCGCGACTCGAATACGATCGAAGTGTTCGTAGGGCGGCTGCGCAAGAAGCTAAACGTCAACGTCATCCACACGATGCGCGGTCTCGGTTACAAGCTCGACGAAGGAGCCGCCGACGCCGACGCTGATGCTGCGCACTAACTCTCTCGCTTTTCGCCTTGGCGCTCTTGCGGTGGTGTGGAGCGTCTTAGGGCTTGCCGCAGGCGTGCTTGTGCTGTCGCGCGTGTTTCGCGACTCTGCCGAGCGCAGCTTCGACAACCGGCTGACATCCGATCTCGAAAGCGTCATCGCGGTCACGGAACTCGATTGCGCGGGCACGATCGTGATGCCTCGGCCTCTCTTCGCCGAGCGGTTCATGAATCCGTTCTCAGGCTGGTACTGGCAAATCAGCAGTGTCGCCAAGCCTCCGAAGGTGCTGAAGATTTCGCAATCGTTGTGGGATCAGTCGCTCAAGCTTGAGCCTGCAGCGACCAGTACGATTCAGATGGGCTATGTAGCCGGTCCCAAACAGCAGCAACTCCGTTTTGCGGAGCGCGTGGTTTCGTTCCCCGGTCCCGACGAACCCGAGGAAGGCAAAAAATGTGTGGGCGGCAACACGAAGTTCCGTTTGATGGTGGCCGCCGACGTCAAGGACGTCGAGGCAGACATTGCGGACTTCAACAATACGCTTTTTTGGTCGATCGTTATATTGGGGGCCGGTTTGATCGGAGCCACGATCTTGCAGGTTCAATGGGGCCTTGCGCCGTTGGACAAAGTGTCGAAGTCGCTCGCTAACATTCGCGAAGGGCGCGCCGACAAGCTGGAGGGACCGTTTCCGACCGAGATTCAGCCACTTGCCGACGAACTCAACGCGCTTGTCGCCCACAACGCCGAAGTTGTTTCGCGCGCGCGGACGCACGTCGGAAACTTGGCGCACTTTCTCAAAACGCCACTGAGCGTTCTTGCCAATGAGGTTCAAGGCGTGACGGGTCCGCTTGCGGAGACCGTGGCGCGGCAGGTGCAGACGATGCGACGGCAGGTCGACCACTATCTCGCACGGGCGCGCACCGTCGCGTCGGCGCAAGTGATCGGAGCCCGCGCGGAAGTGTCGCCGGTGATCTCGGATCTCACGCGGGCGCTGAACAAAATCTATTCGTCCCGCGGTATTCACGTGGAAAAGCAGTGTCCTGAAGGTTTGTACTTCCGCGGCGATCGATCCGACTTCGAAGAGATGGTCGGCAATCTGCTCGACAATGCGTGCAAGTGGGCCGAGGGCGAGGTGACCGTCACTGTGGCGTCGAGCAGGCCGGCGCGTTTGAGCGTGGTCGTCGGCGACGACGGTCCGGGCCTTAACGACGAGCAGAAGAAGCGCGTGATCGAACGCGGCGAGCGATTGGATGAGTCGAAGCCAGGTTCAGGACTCGGTCTTAGCATCGTCAAAGAGATCGCGGCACTCTATGGCGGATTCTTGACGCTGAGCCGTTCGCAGGCCGGCGGACTGTCTGCGGAACTCGATCTTCCGTCGGTGGAGCGCGTCGGCTAAGAGGCCGGGTGCGCCTCTACGCTCTGCGCACCTTTCTTTCGGCGGCGGCGATCGCCTTCTGGTCCATGATAGTCGGTCACGCCTACTGCGATCGCGTAGCAGGCCAGGCGGATCGAGCGCGGAATCTTGACCGGATCGCCGTCGCGTTTCCCCTTCTCGTAGTATTGGACCACGCGGCGCTTCAATCCCAACGCATCGGCAGCCTCGTTCTGCGAGAGATCGAGGCTTTTGCGCCAGCGCTTGAACTCGTGTCCCTTCATGGGACGATCCTTCCGCATACGGAACGATGACACGAATAATTCAGTGCACTGACGATAACACGTGACGCGCGCTGGCTCCACTGCCTGGACGCATGACTGCGCGCACAACGTGCGCGTTGGGCGCGGGGCCCAAAAACGAGGGCTTGTCCGCGTTTTCTAGCGTAAACGGTGTAGCGCCTGTCATATCGGACGCTCCTCTGCCGTTGCAGGCTGCCTAGCAAACGCCTAAATTTGCGACTCAATGGGGGCAGGGACCGCCCGGTCGGCGGTCGCTGCCTTTTTGCCTAACGATAGGGGCTTTCCAATGCGCATTTTGTTTGCGGCGTCCGTGCTGTCGGCTTTCGTTGGCCTTTCCTCAATCGCGTCGGCGGAGTCCGTCGGTTCGGCGACCCGTGTGCAGAGGTATGCCTATCAGACACCGCCGCAAGCGGGCCGGGGGCCGCTCTACCGGCTCAATCCTGTGGTGCGCAATGCGCGGCTGGAAACGGTTCCTTCCGGTGCGCTTGAGGTGACATTCACCGACGGCAGCCGATTGACGCTGGGTTCAGCATCGACGGTCGTCGTCGACAACTACGTGTTCGGTTCAGGGCAGGGTGCTAGCGCTCAGACGTTGAAGATGACGCGCGGTCTTTTCCGGTTCGTCTCCGGTTCGATGCCGAAGGATCAGGTGCGGTTACAGACGCCGTCGGTGACGATCGGTATTCGCGGCACGGCCGTGAAGATCAAGACGGACGATCTTGGTGTCGGCACGATCTTCTTCGAACATGGCCAGGGTTCCATCGACAATGGCAAAGGCCAGACCGTGCAGATGGGTGAAGGCGATATGGTCAAGATCGGTCCGAACGGCGCGATCGGTACACCGGAAAACAAGGACTGGAGCGCTGGGGACGAGTCTGTGGATTACGGTCTGAATCCGTTCGGCCAGCAGAACCACGGCGTCGACGGCGGCTCGGGCGGCGGCGACGGCGCGGGCTCGTCCGGCGGCGGAAACGGAAACAACAACTGAGATTCCCGCAGCGAGCGAATGCCGTGATGCGCGTACGTGAAGGCAAAAAGAGGCATTGTTTGGCGGCGGCCGGCGGGC
Organism: Alphaproteobacteria bacterium; assembly: GCA_031365165.1. Taxonomy (GTDB): domain Bacteria; phylum Pseudomonadota; class Alphaproteobacteria; order Micropepsales; family Micropepsaceae; genus SZUA-430. Next base: position 1,510 of record JANLXP010000604.1, on the reverse strand, counting down.
TTTGGTGGGGTGTCTTAAGTTCGAACCCATGACCATAACCCCCTATCGTTTCCTATGGGGCTTAGCTTCGTACGATGCAGCTGCCCACAAAAGAGCATGAGCTAAAGCGCTTATTGGCCACACTTCCCGCTGACAAGGCTTTGACCTTGGCAGCGGCGGTGGAGCGCGGGCGTCTTGCGGGCGACAGGTCGCTTCCGGTCGATATGATTCTTGACGGCCTTCGCCCGACGCTCAGGCGCGTGCAAGCGCGTCGGGTGCCAACGGCGCAGCGCTTGTTTTGCGAACCCTTCGCTGACTTCCTTGTCGACGATCCCCGTGAGTATAAGCAACCGGGCCGCATCGCGCGGTCGACCGTGCGCGCCTTGTGGCGGTGGCTGAAGGATACGCTGCGCGTTGGGTTGGCCGACCTTGAGACGCAGGTCTCGCGTGCCGTGTTCTCGCGGGATGCGCGCCAGCAGGCCGAAGTGACCCAGCGCATGCACGCAGAGATTCTGAGCGTGCTTCGCGCGGCGCTCGATCGCGCGTCTCCTGGCAGCACGGAGCGCCGGGTGCTTGCGGCCAAGTTCGGTAGCGAAGAAGCGTTGGCAGATCTTGAAGAGATGGTCTCGCTCATGATCGGCGCAAACGACCTTGCGCCGTTGCGTGGATTGTTGCCGCGCCGGATCGAAACCTTGACCGAGCAGCATGCAACGTTCGTTCGCGACATCTACGATCAACTGACGGCGCGCAAGTCGGACTTGAGCCCCTATGTTGGACTTCTGGTGCTTGCGCGCTTGAAACGTCCGTGGGAGGCGCTGAGGCTTGCGACCATCACGTCGCGGCGGACGAACAACGCGTTGTTCAGTGCGTCGGATATGGGGATCGTGGGCGACGTGTTGCTTGCGGACATGGAAAATCTCGCGCTCGATATCGCGTCGGTGCGCCCGGACAGCATCGATCCCGATACGGTGCTCACGAAACTCGATCGGTTCGTGCAGATGTCGGCTGGGCTCGTGCGCGAGATCGGTGTCAAGCGCGAGGGCAAGTGGGGACAGCGGCTGATCAAGATCCGCCAGCTGGCTTCGGACGCGATGGATTCTCTCATCGTGCGGGCGCCGCGCGAGATCACGGCGGCGCTACCGGTGCAGCGGCTTGGTGCGTTCGGCGGACGCGGTCCACGGCGGCCAGACCTTTCGCGCGACCCCGAGCCGACGCGGGTGGAGCGGGCGCTGGTCTGGGGACGGTTGCTTGCCGGATCGACGCCTTACGCCGGCGGCGGCGCGTTTTACGCTGCGCACAAGGACGCGTTCGAGGAAGTCTCGCAGTATCTGCGCATGTACGCGGACAGCATGATGGCTGAGCTCAAATCGCTTGAGTTCGAGAAGCGTCCGCGCGCGCAGGCATTTCAGATGCAGGCCGAAGCGCTTTCCGACGTCATCTTGGGCCTTGAAGAAACCGAACAGATTCGCCGCCGCGCTGCGGCCGCGACACCGCGTTAGATTGCGCCGGACACGCGCAGATCTTCGATCTC
>JANLXP010000600.1:0-1104 GCA_031365165.1 Alphaproteobacteria bacterium | reverse complement strand
TCAAACGCTCCGCGCCTACACTCTGCAAGGCCAGGGGACGACGGCGGTGGGGCAGACCACGTTTGACAACGCAAGTTGCGTCGCGCGCATGCCGTGCGCGCCGGACGAAGAACTGCGCCGGTTGCAGGCCATGCTCGACGGTGCGTTCGCGTTCGTCGGCCTTCTGTCGGTGGATGGCATTCTGCTGGAAGCCAACCGCGCCACCGTCGAAGGACTGGGCCTCCGCCGCGATGACGTCATCGGCAAGCCGCTTTGGGAGACCTACTATTGGTCGCACGCGCGCGCCTCGCGCGAGATGATGCGCGACGCGGTCGAGCGCGCCGCACTGGGCGAGGTTGTGCGTAGCGACTTCATCGTTCGCTCGGGCGCCGAAAAATTCATTGTCATCGACGCGACATTTGCGCCGGTGTGCCACAACGGCCAAGTCACGCAAATTGTCGCCTCGGCCGTCGATGTGACCGAGCGCGTCTCCCATGCCGAGGCCGCGCGCAAAGTCCACCACCAATTGGAAACGGCCCAGCGCATAGCCCACATCGGCAGCTGGCAGTGGGATCTGATCGCGGGCACCGTCGTGTGGTCCGATCAATGCTACCGCTTGATGGGCTGGGAACCTTCGAGCAGGCACGCCTCGCTGGATGCGTGGAGGGCGGCCGTCCACCCGGACGATCGCGCGGCCGTCGAAGCGGTCATGCGCCGCGCGGTGGAGCAGGGGGCCCCCGCCGATATCGAACATCGTGTTGTCTGGCCGAACGGCGAAGTACGCATCCTGCATCAAGTGGGTGAAGCTGAACGCGACGCAAACGGACGCCCCGTCCGCATGATCGGTACCAGCCGCGACGTCACTGTACTGCGCAACACGTGCGACGAGTTGGTGGAAGAGAAGCTACGCGCCGAAGCGGCGAGCCAAACGAAGTCGCGCTTCCTCGCCAACATGAGCCACGAATTGCGCACGCCGCTGAACGCGATCATCGGGTTTTCGGAACTGCTCCTGAACGGCGACAATCTACCGGCCGGCAAGGTGCACGAGTACGCGGGCGACGTCTATTCCGGCGGCAAGCACCTGCTCTCCGTCATCAACGACATCTTGGACATCTCGCGCATCGA
>JANLXP010000586.1:0-3420 GCA_031365165.1 Alphaproteobacteria bacterium | reverse complement strand
TTTGTAGATACAAACGGACGGCAGGTGCTGTTGCGGGGAGTGAACCTCGGCGGCGATTGCAAGGTGCCCTATCCGAACGGGGGTACGAATTTTCCTTCGGACTTTTCCGATCATCGTGACGTCAGTTTCGTCGGGCGGCCGTTTCCGCTTGAGGAGGCGGAGGATCATTTTGCGCGGCTGAAAGGTTGGGGGATGAATTGCCTTCGCCTGCTGACCACGTGGGAGGCGGTCGAGCATGCGGGGCCGGGGAAGTACGACACGGCCTATCTTGATTACTTCGCTGAGGTGGCGAGGCGGGCCGGCGAGTACGGGCTTTATGTGTTCGTCGATTTTCACCAGGACGTGTGGTCGCGCATGTCGGGCGGCGATGGTGCGCCGGGGTGGACGTTCGAGGCGGTTGGGCTCGACTTCACGACGTTCCATGCGTCGGGCGCCGCGCATGTGATGCAGCACAAATACGACTACGCGCGCGGCGGGCGGCAGGAAGACCGCTATCCGATGATGACGTGGGCGAACAACTATCGCATGCCCGCGAACGCGATCATGTGGACGCTGTTCTTTTGTGGCGACACGTTCGTGCCGGAGTTCAAGATCGAGGGGCGGACCGCGCAGGATTTTCTGCAAAGCCATTACATCGGCGCGATGCGCGAGGTGGCCAAGCGCGTGAAGGGTATGCCGCACGTGTTGGGCTTCGACACGCTGAACGAGCCTGGGACCGGATGGACGGGGCAGTCGCTTTCGTATCGCCATGTGGAGCGTACACCTGAGCATCCCGATCCCGTGCGGCCGGGGCCGGCATGGTCGGCGCTGGACGGGTTGCTGGTGGCGCGGGGTGTGCCGCGCATGATCCCGCAGTTGGCGTTCGATCCGTCGAAGATGAAGGTCGGCGTCGTGGGCGAGGCGCAAGTGAATGCCGATCGCGTTCCGATTTGGCGCAAGGGCGTCGAGTGTCCGTTCGAGAAGGCGGGCGCCTATCGGTTGACCGGCAACGGGCACGAGGTGTTGCGCGAGGATTTCTTCCAGACCGTCCGTGGACGGACGATCGACGCCGATCACGACGGTATGGCGCCGTTCTTCCAGCGGGTCGCGGCCGAAGTGCGCAAGGTCGACAACGACTGGCTGATCTTTGCGGAACTCGATCCGTTCAAGGGCATCACCGGCGAGGGGTTTCCGGAAGGCACGCCCGAGCGCACGGTGAACGCGAGCCACTGGTACGACATCGTCACCTTGGTCACGAAGACGTTCATGTATCCGGCCTCGATCAATCCCTTCACGATGAAGGCGTTGAACGGGGCTGAGGAGATCGAAGGCAATTACGCGGCGCAGCTTGGGCGGATCAAAGAGGCGTCGAAGTCGATCCCTGGCGGCGCGCCGACGTTGATCGGCGAGTTCGGCATTCCGTTCGATCTCGATGGGTGCGCTGCCTACAAAGCGTGGGCGGAGGGTGACCGGTCTGAGGGCCCGTGGGAGAAGCACGTCATCGCGCTCGACCTTATGTACAACGCGCTGGACCGGCACTTGTTGAATTGCACGCTCTGGAACTACACGGCTTCGAACCGCAACGATGCGGCCTGTGGCGACGGGTGGAACCAGGAAGATTTGAGCGTCTACTCGCGCGATCAAGACGGCGGGCGCGCAGAAGCGGGGTTTGTGCGGCCGTTCGTGCGGCGAGCCCAAGGCGTGTTGAAGGAGATGAAGTTCGATCGCGCGAGCGGCGTCTTCACGTTCACCTTCGATGCGGACCCCAAGATTGGCGCGGCGACGGAGATCTATTTGCCGGTCACGCAGTATCCGGACGCGTTTGCGATGGCTGCGCCGGGATTGCAGGTCGAACCTTCGCAGACATCGCCGTGCGTTTTCTTACGCGCGACGAAGAGCGGCGAGCATCGGGTCACGGTGAAGCGGGCGAGTTAGTCCTCAACGTACCAAACTTCGCGCGTGAGTTTGTGGACGAGGCAGTCGTCTTCGTCATTGAAGAGGCGGCGGCCGACGGGCACAAAGCCTAAGCGCTGATAGAATTTGTGCGCGCGGGTGTTTGACGCCAGCGGGTCGATCAGGACGGCCGTCACGGCGGGGTCGGCGAAGCAGAGTTCGAGCGCTTGGCGCATCATTTCCTCGCCGTAGCCTTTGCCCAGATCCGCTGTGGCGCCGATCCAGATGTCGAGCGCGCGTTGGTTTGGGGCGACGTCGCCCCAGTAGTGCGTGGGCTCGAGGTGCGGGTCGATGATTTGCATCGCGCCGATCGGACGGCCGTTGCGCTCGGCGATGTAGTAGCGCGAGACGTCTGACTGTGCGGCCAACTCTTCTTCCCAAACGATGCCTTCGAATGCGGTTTCGGCGCTCCGGTCATCGGTCGTGGCACTAATGACGTGGGGTTCCTTGTCCCACGCTTTTAGCGTTGTCGCGTCGGCGAGCGTTGCCGGGCGAAGTACGATCACGGCTTCTCGAGTTTCAGCGCGTGGCCGTTCATGCAGTAGCGCAGGCCCGTTGGTTTCGGGCCATCAGGGAAGACGTGACCCAGGTGCGCGTCGCAGCGGGCGCAGAGGACTTCGGTGCGGCGCGAGAAGAACGTGTTGTCGGCCTTCTCGGCGACGGCGTCTTTTTCTATGGGCGCGAAGAAGCTGGGCCAACCTGTGCCGGAATCGTATTTCGTTTCGGAGGCAAAGAGCGGCAGGCCGCAGCATTTGCAGGCGTACGTGCCTTTGTCCTTCGCATCGTGATTGGGCCCGGTGAACGCACGTTCCGTCCCGTGCTTGCGGGTGATTTGAAATTCCTCGGGTGTCAGCAGGGCGCGCCACTCGGCTTCGGTTTTGACGATTTTGTCCATGTCATGCCTCCATTTCGCGAGCATCATATAGGCGCCGCGGTGTGGGCGGCCAGGTATGGGGTCGATAGGCGTCAGGAATGCTTGGCCCAGAAGGCTGTGAGCGCTTCTGCGACGACGGCCGGCTTTTCGATTTGGTACCAGTGGCCGGTGCCGGGAATGAGCTTGAACGTGCCCTTGGTGTTGGCGGCCAGCTTTTCGCCGAAGTGCGACGGCGCGTAGGGGTCGTTCTCGCCCCAGAGGATCAGGCCGGGCGCCGAGACCTTTTTCAGATCGGCGAACCAGTCGGCGGCGACCGCTGTGGCCGAGCGGTAGAGGGCTAGAATGGACGACTTCATTTCATCGTCCATGAGGCGTGCGGTTTCGCGTGCCTCCGCCGGCGGTATGCCTTGCGCGGCGAGGCCTCCGGCCATCAAGTCCGCGCTCATCATCTTCATCAACTCTTCGCCTTTGCCGGGCGTTTGCCAGATCTGCGCGGTGTCGTGCCAGACATAGGTAGGGTCGAGAGGGGCTGCGCCGCCGCTCCACGTGCGCACGAGCGTCGGTGCGATCGACACCACGCGCGTGACGAGCAGCGAACCCCAATCGTGACCGAC
>JANLXP010000560.1:0-6213 GCA_031365165.1 Alphaproteobacteria bacterium | reverse complement strand
GCTGCTCGGTGAACTCGCGGGGCCGAAGTGATCAGCGTTTGCCGCTGATCGAGCATTCGCGGCCGTCGTTGTCGCGGAATTTGGCGAGCAGTGCGCCGTGTTGCGCGCGTGGCGCGCTTGTGAAGTCGATGCCGTTCTTCGTGCGGTTTTCGTAGAGGGTGGTCAGGTCGTCGACGGCGTAGCCCAGTTGCACGGTGCCGGCCGGGTTGTCGGTCGAGGCTGCGTGCAGCGCGAGCGTCGTGTCGCCGGTCGCGAACTCGCTCCACTCGGGCGATTGGAACTTGAGGGGTAGGCCCAGCGTGTCGCGGTGGTAGGCGACGGCGTTACCCATGTTGGCGACGAATTTGATGGCGTAGGCGAGTTTGGCTTGCATGGCGTACAGCTCCTCTGCGGGCCAGGAGCTTAGCAAATCCACGCAGATGTGTCCGCTGCCACCTCCCCGACGGCGCCGCCGCGGGATAGCTTGGCCCGCATGTTCTTCGATTGTCTTCGTATGGCCCTGCGGGAGCTTTTCGCCAACCCGTTGCGAACGGCGCTGACCACGCTCGGTATCGTCATTGGCGTGTCGGCGGTCGTTGCCGTTGTCACGGTGATGCAAAGCGTCAGCCGGCAGGTCATGGATGACGTGTCGACGATGGGTCAGAACATCGTCCTGGTGCATCCGAAGCGCGACAAACGTGACGGGCGGACGCTGCCGCTTGAGGTGGGCGACGCCGAGGCGATTGCGCGCAATGTGCGCGGGGTCACCGCGGCCGCGCCCGTTGTGGTGCGCGAGTTTTCGTTTTCCGCCAACGGCAACGAGGTGCAGGTCGCGACGTTCGGCACGACGAACGCGTATCTCGCGATCCGCACGTGGGGCTTGGCTGCAGGCCGTTTGTTCTATGCTTCGGAAGAGGCCGGTGGCGGCGCGTTCTGTATGCTGGGTGACACGACGCGGCAGGATCTGTTCGGCGCACAGAATCCGATCGGGGCCGTCATTCGCTCCGGCCGGTTCACGTGCCGCGTGATCGCGGTGTTGGCGAAGAAGGGCAATTCGACGTTCACGGCGGAGATCGATCAGGCGATCCTGATGCCGGTTGCGACCTATCACCGGCGGCTTGTCGGCAACACAGACGTCGACATGCTGTTTGTCAGCACGCTGAACGGGATCGCGCCGCAACGCGTGGCAGACGGCATTTCGAAGTTGATGCGCGAGCGCCGGCAGGTTTTGGACAGCGCGTTCGACAATTTCCGCGTGACCGACGTGCGCGAGGCGGCGAAGTCGGCCGAGTCGATTGCCGCGAAGCTCGCACTTGCCGTTGCAGGGCTTGCCGCGATCAGCCTCGTCGTCGGGGGATCGGGATCATGAATATCATGCTGGTCTCGGTCACGGAACGCACACGGGAGATCGGCATTCGGCTCGCCGTGGGCGCACGCTCACCCGACATCTTGATGCAGTTTTTGATCGAAGCGGTGACGCTGTCCGTTCTGGGCGGCATTGCCGGGATTGCGCTCGGCCTTGCCGTCTCGGGCGGGCTTGCGGCTCTCGTCGGGGTTCCGTTTCGCGTCAATCCCGAGGTGCTGGTGTTCGGTTTTGCGGTGCCAGCCGTGATCGGCGTTACGTTCGGGTTCTTTCCGGCGCTGCGCGCGAGCCGGCTCGATCCGATCGATGCGCTGCGTTACGAGTAGCGCGACCCTTAGGAACCGCCTCCAGCGATCCACTTGTCGGCTTCGGGTAAGCGCTTTTCGCGGACTTTGATCGCGAACGCGATTTGTCCAGCCGTCACTTCGGCGGCGCGGCGCGCCGTCGTCGGGATGTATTTGTCCGCGTAAGCGTTGAGCTTATCGATCAGGCGCTGTTCTTGTCCGCTCGCCAGCAGATCGGCGACGTATTCATCGCGTGTCGTGGGCTCGAGCCAGTTGATGACCGTGTCGCGATGGCTCACGACAAAATCGAACGCCTTTTCGGGGAATTCTGCCGACACGGATTCGACGATGAGCGGCCGCGAGGTTGGGGCGAGGTCACCGTTGAGCGCGAAGTCAAGCGCGCGGTCGGCGAGTGCGGGATCAACTGGGGTCCCGAGGAGCGCGTAGTAGCGTTCCTTCTCCACATTCGTCGGCGCGTTCTTCGCGAGCTTTGCGAGCATGTCCCAGGTGGCCGCGTCCGCATGGCGTGCGGTGATGCCCAAGACCGCGCGCCGTTCTTCGGCCTTGACGCGATTTGGATGCGCGACGAGGACAGCGAAACGGCGGTTCGATTCGCGCTTCACGCCGTCGTCGTTCAAGTGGCTGAGTGCATCCAAGAGCGCCGCGCGCAGCAGCGGTTGATCGGGCGCCTCGCGACGTTTCGCCGTCCAGCCGACGTCGGCGAAGATCGGGTCCAAGATGCTGCGAGCGAAGTGGCGGTACGCATCTTGGGTGGGTAGATTGTTGTAGAAGCCATCCAGTGCACCCAGGCGTTCTGCCAGAACCTTCAAGACTTGTGGATGAAACTTTGGCGTTGCGTTCTTGGCGAGCGCGAGCAGGTTCGAGAGCGGCATGTCGCCCGAATAGCCCAGCATGCGGGCGTCGTAGAGAAGGCCGAGTTGGTCGGCGGGCGCGTGGGCACGGAAGCCGCCGGCGACTTTGGCGAACAGCGCGGGCGTGTAGAGGACGCGGTAGTAGCCCATCTGGCCCGCGTTCACGACGGCGCCTTGGCTGGCGTCGACGGGAGCTTTGTCGCCGTCATCGGTGACGACGCCGCGCCACGGCTTGGCGCTGCCGCTGCTCGCCGCGATCACGGGCACGCGCCAGTCGTGCGACTTGCGGCCGGAGTCATCGAGCGCGAAGCGCGATTGTTCGAGGCGCAGACCTTGCGCGACTTCTTCTGCGTGGATGAGCGGGATGCCGTCTTGCAGCGTGAAATCGTGGGCGATCTCGGACACCGGCGCGTTTGCGACCTTGTCGAGTTCGCGCCAGAGATCGTCGGTGACTGCGTTGCCGTAAGCGTGGGCCGCGATGTATTTGCGCACGCCTTCGCGGAACGCACTCTCGCCCACGTAGTCTTCGATCATGCTGATGACGGCGGAGCCTTTTTGGTAGGTGATCGAGTCGAAGGCTTGGGATGCCTGGTTCACATCGAGGATCGGTTGGATGACCGGATGAGTGCCGACGCGTGCGTCGCGGTCCATCGCCCGGTCTTTGGATGCGATCTTGTCGAGAAACACGCTCCATTCCGGGTGGAAGTGGTCGTTCGCCTTGAACGCCATCCAGGTCGCGTAGCCTTCGTTCAGCCAGAGGTCGTCCCACCAGTCCATGGTGACGAGGTCGCCGAACCATTGGTGCGCCATTTCGTGGGCGATGACGTTGAAGATGCGCCGGCGGTCGTTTTCCGTCGTCGTGCGTGGATCGACGAGGATCGCGCGCTCGAAATAGAAGATCGCGCCCCAGTTCTCCATCGCGCCGAAGAATTGGCTGGAGCCGGGGCCGGCAATGAAGTCGAGCTTTGGCAGCGGGTAGGGCGTGCCGAAATAGTCATTGTAGTACGGCAGGATCTTGATGGCCGCTTCGAGCGCGTAGCGAGCACGGGCGCGATCGCCGCGTTTCACCACGACGCCGACGTCGACCTTGCCGACGCGGCGCGAGATGCGCTGCATGTCGCCCGACGACAGGAAGAGAAGGTATGACGACATTTTCGGCGACGTCGCGAAATGTACGCGCTTCAGGCCGCGGCCCGCACGTTGGATCTTGGTCACCGGCATGTTCGAGACGGCGAGGTCGCGCCTTGGCACGGTGACCGTCAGCGCGAATGTGGCCTTGCGGTTCGGTTCGTCCCAGCAGGGGACGAAGCGGCGTGCGTCCGAGTTTTCGAATTGCGTGAACAGGGCGCGCTTCGTGCGCTTGCCCGCCTTGTAGTCGAGCGCGAAAAGGCCTGAGGCTTGTTGGTAGATCTTGCCGCTGTAGTCGATTGTTAGGCGGTGGCGGCCTGGCTCTAGTTCATTCGCGAAGGTGAAGGTCGCGGTCTGGTTCTTGTCGTCGAACGCGATCTTCGGCGCATCGGCATCGCGGTCCAGCGCCACGCGGGCGAACGTTAGGTCGGCGGCGTTGAGTGCGATTTCATGTGTCGGCTTTTCGACGTCGAGGTCGATTGCCACCGTGCCCCTAAACGCCAGATGCGCGCTGTCGGGGACGACGGCGATGTCGTAGTGCACGGGCGACACGTTTGCCGGGAGCACGATACGGTCAGCTGCGGCTAACCAGGCCGTCATGCTCATCGCAAAACCAATCCTCATCGCAAAACCAATCGCGGCTGCGCGCCAGATCATCGTCGTCGCCCCTTCTTTCCGGGGCGAACCCTAATGGGGGACGGAGATCAAGCCAACGCCGGATTCGGCGGATCACCAGCCTGTGTTCTTGGGCCTAGTGCTTGGTCGTGCGGCTCGTGGTGCGGGCAAGGCGGCGGTTGAAGCGGATTAGGTTACCGAAGGTGAACCAGCGCTTCGGCAGCGCGGCCTTCGCGGAAAGTTCGAGTGGTGGTTCGGGCTCAGGCACCGGAGTAGGGGCCGGCAAGGCCTCGGCGATCTCGCGCGCATCGCTCGCGTCGGCGTGAATTTCTTCGCGGATGATTTTCAGCGTCACCTCGGTCAGATACGTGCGCAGCTCGGCGTCGAGGTTTGCAAACTGGCGCCAGAGTACGCCTTCGACCAGTGCGCGAGTGCCACGGACTGTCACCAGGGCACGATCATCGCGCGCATGGCGGTAGGGCTCGACGCCGTTGCGCCGGCAGAGTGCGACGAAGAGATGACGCGACCAGTCGTCGGCGATTTGAAATTGCAATTCTTCCGCTTCGCCGTCGGTGGGCACAGGTTCGAGCTTCGCGCGCACGCGTGCGACGGCTGCTTCCGCAGCATCGCGTTCGGCGGGCGTCGCCGCTCCGTCGACCAGCGCTTCGATCTTGCGCAATCTCTCGCGCAGATTCGCTTGCGCGACCATGGCGTACTCGCGTGTTGTTTCACTCTCGAAAGCAGCGGATGCGGTTGCCCTGGTCAATGTGACGGGCACGGCGTGTACACAGGTTTCAAACCCGCGCATGCGTCATTGCTGCGCAGTTTCGCGTTTCGGATGAGTTGGTGTGCGTGCGGTTCGCCGCGCGGGATGGCGGCGCAAGGGCGTTGAGGCACTGGAAGCAAATTGAAGAGCGCCAAGGGCTGGAGCGATCCGGCCCCTTTTCGTTGCGCTCGTTGCTATGCTGAGTAAACTTCCGTCCGATGCCAGTACCTGGCGGGCCGCCCAGCGCACTCTCCCTCAACCAGTTCAAGGCCGCCTAGCAGTTTGTAGCGGTGTCCAGCTACTTCGGCGAATTTTTGACCCGACTCTTCAATCAAGGGACCCACTAGGCGTGTCAGTTCGCCTTGTTCCTTCCGGAAATTGAACTCAACGCCCGGAGTCAGCTTATGCGATTTCAATTTGGGCATTGCTTTTCTCCTGATGCCGTCCATTCGAATCGTCAAAGCACTATACTGCCGCAAATGATTCGGAGTGCAATCATGCGCGCAGTTGGGTTTGTTGGAGCCGCGTCTTTGGCTCTCTTGGTGGTTATTCCAATCGCTCGCTGTGCGGCGTTCGATGGCGGTTGGTGGACTCAGATGACTGAAGGCGAAAAGCTGAAATACATCGCAGGCTTTATGGATGGTGCGGACTACGAATTGCGCGTGTTCGACTACGCGCTGTTGCTCGAACAACGCGACCCCAAGACACTCTCTTGGAGTCCTGAGAGAGCGCGTATCCTAATCGCTGCGGGTAAGACTGCCACGAAGCAAATGAATGTAGACTTAGGGAACGTCAGTGCCGGGCAGTTGGTGGCCGGTCTCGATAAGCTCTACGCGGACTATCGCAACGCGCGGATAGCGACAAAGGACGCGTTGACTGTTGTGTTCCGGAGTATGGCTTTGTCGCTGGAGCCATTGATCGATGGGTCGTGGCAGCCAAAGCAGAGCGTTCGCGGCGACGGCAGCGATACCAGACCTCTCCTCTCTCCAAAGTCCAAGCCATCGCGGATACCGAGAGCGACAAAGGCCACCCGAATTCCCTTGAAACCACAACTATGATACACCCCGCGTGGCTAAGGGTTTGGGGCATAGAGTCAAATGTCTACCATCACTGAACTTTTCCAGCGCGTCGTTGGTGTTTTCGAGTTCATGGAGCGTCTTAGTACTTTCTGGAAAGTCGCTGGCCTTACCGGGCTAGCACTCTTGG
>JANLXP010000476.1:0-1782 GCA_031365165.1 Alphaproteobacteria bacterium | reverse complement strand
CATGATGCAGGAAATCATTGCCTACGCGCGCAACATCGGCGCCAAGCAGATCTTCGGCGACGTGCTGGCCGAAAACGCACGCATGCTCAGCATGTGCGCCAAGCTCGGCTTCCAGCGGACCGGCGCGCCGGAGCCCGGCGTCGTTGAAGTGACGCTCGACCTCTAGAACGGCGAACGGCGCCGAGTTCCAAAAACCCGGCGCCGTCCGTATTCGCGAAGGTGTTAGGCGGCGTTCGCGACCGTCGCATCGACGAGCTTTGGTTCGCCCTTAGCCGAGCTGATCGCGATCTTCCGCGCGCGCTTCTCCTCGGGGATCACGCGCACGATGTCGACGTGCAGCAAACCGTGCTCAAGACGCGCACCTTTGACCTCCATGTGGTCGGCCAATTGGAAGCGCCGCTCGAAGCTGCGCCCAGCGATACCTTGATAGAGGAAGTGCGACTTCGGCTCTTCCGCATCGCGCTTGCCGGTGATGGTGAGAACGCCTTCCTTCACCTCAACGATTAGGTCCTTGTCGCCGAAGCCTGCAACGGCCATCGAGATACGGTAGTCGTTATCGGCAACCTGCTCGATGTTGTAAGGCGGATAGCTCGGCGCCGCGGGTTCCAGTTGATTGACGGTCTCGAGCAGATTGGCGAGCCTGTCGAACCCGACGGTCGAGCGGTAGAGAGGGCTAAAATCGAAACGCATGACGTGTCATCCTTATCCAAAGCGATGGTGAAGGAAATCCGCCGAAATGGCCGGATTTTCCTGGGTTTTGCTCTCGTTGCAGACCCCATACGGGCATCCGCTGAGCAAGGGTGAGATGGGGATAGAAATTCTGTCGTTCAAGCCCGCTGCGGCGCCGGTGTGCTAAGCCTAAAACCCTAGCGATTCTGTGCCCCATCCGGCCTAGTCTTCCCCATCAGTCCTGAGAGCCCGTCCATGTCCAATCCGCAAAAGCCTCGCCTCCCCGGTCTTGGAACGCCGATGCAAAAAGGCGGTGCGCCTGGGTGGAATTATCCGGTCAATCCGTTCGAACTGCAGAAGCAGCTTGAGGCGGGGATCGAGCACCACAAAGCCGGCCGCGGCGAAGATGCGGAAAGGATCTACCGCGCTGTCCTCGCGAAAGTGCCGAACCAGCCGGACGCGCTGAACTTGCTGGGCGTGCTCGCAATGGAAGCGGGCAACCACGACGCTGCCTTCGATCTGTTGGAACGCGCCGTCGCCGCGCGGCCGAAAGATCCCGTCTGTTTGAACAATTACGGCAACGCGCTCTCGCTCGTACGCCGCTTCGAAGAGGCGATCGCAACGCTGGAACGCTCGCTCGCGATTAAGCCCGACATGGGGGACTCTTGGCTGAACCTCGGCCGCACGCTGAACCTGGCAGGGCAGGGTGAGCGCGCGCTCAAGTGCTTTGATCGCCTTCAGAAGTTGAAGCCCGACAGCCAAAGCGCGAAGTCAGGCATCAGCCGCGCGCTGCTGGGTCTTGGTCGCACGAAAGAGGCCGAGGAAATTGCCGAGTCGTTGATCGCAGCCGCGCCTGACGTTTCGGCGGGTTATGTGAATCTCTCGAACGCCCGCAAGTTCAAAGCCGGCGACCCGATCATCGCCAAGGTCGAAGAGATGATCGCGGGCAAAGACACGAACGCCAAGGAACTGCGCGGCCTCTATTTCGCCGCAGCCAAGATGAACGATGACATCGGCCGCTACGACGACGCGTTCCGCTACTACGATCTCGCGAACAAAGCCGCCGGCGGAAAATACGACGCCAAGGCGCTTGAGCAGGCTTACGCCGACCTC